>JAHHRO010000064.1 GCA_020025755.1 Butyricicoccus sp.
CCGCAAGGTTTCCAGCCCTTATGTCTCCGTCGCGAGACCGCGACACGTTTCCCTGCTTTCCAAAGCAAACCCATTTAGCACAAATGAAAACCTTACGGACGTTCCAAACACTCCGCAGTATGTGCGAACATAAATTTGACCCTCCGGCGCGACACGTTTCCCTGCTTTCCAAAGCAAATCTTTTTGCAGAAATGGAACTGCTATCGCTGTTCCAAAAAACATTTCCCCTTGCTTTCCAAAGCAAATCATTTAGCACAAATGAAAACTTTGCCTGCTTGCGCATATTGATGCATAGCTCCACTCATTTTCATGATATCCCATTGGCTGTTTTCCTCATTCTGCATGTCACTTGACCATGATCTCCTCTGCATGCGGCTCTCCATACCAGTCACTTGCCGAGGCGCGGTAATACTGGCGGATCTTGCTGTTATCCGCCTTTACATAATCGACCACGATGACCTGCCCCTTTTCCACAGGCATCGGGAAGCTGCTATAGGGAATGGTTTTTCCAGTGGGTTCGGCATCCTTAAAATCCTCATACGCCTGCTCCAGCCGCCAAAATTCTCTATACTTAAACTCTGCAGAGGAAGCGGAAAGATCCACCTTTCCAAAATATGCCGCATCATATCTCTTGCCTGCGACCTCCATGGTGTTCATCTCGATCACATCACGATCGTTGGACAACAAAGAAAGATCCTCAGTATGGATTGCCTGTCCATAGTGCTGTTTGAGTTGTTTGACCAAGTTTGGAGACAGACCGCCCTCTGCATTCACAACATCGCTATTGAAATGGATCGTTCCATAAATACCCATTATATTTGCACCCTCTAGCGCATCGAATGTGCGGATAAAATTCTGTACCATAGTATCCGTGCGGAACTCCTCATCCATTTCGGTATAATACTGCTTTCCCTGCTCGATGGCTTCCTCAGTCAGCTGATACGCTTCACTCTCCTGCAATCCGTTCTTTTGCAGATAGGTCAAATACCGCGCGCCAGTGGTTGCATAGTCATGTCCGATATCTGTCCCATGAAAGATGGTTTCCGGACATTCCCGTTTGATTTTCTGATAAAACTGCCGAACCTGCTCGGTATGGATCGCTGTTCCTGACCAATCCTTATACAGTGTATTCAGAATATCATTATTGGGTGATTTCATCCAAATATTCAGAAACTCTGCCGTATAGTATGGCAGTTCTACGAACAAATGGCGCATCCTATCCTTGTGATAATAGGTTTGCCATTTTGCAAATTCCTGATCAAGATCCAAAATCGAGCTGTGCTCCTCTCCATAGAGAAAGATGAGTCCAGCCGCTTCCAGCGGCGGCGCAGGTGGTTCTTCCTCATATCGGGCAATGAAGCTGCCCCTGTGATTTGCCCCTTTGACCTGAACCGTTGCCTTTTCGGGTACATCGATATAAAAATCGTCTGTCCCCATCTCCTTCTCCGAGAAGATCACCTCACCCGACGCATCTTTGACGGTAACTGCGAGTGTTCCCTCCTCTGTTTGTGCGCCGATATGCAGCGTTGCCACATCTTCTTTCTGCCGTAGGGTACGCTTTTCTGTACCATTCAGCTTGATGTATCGTGCAGACCAATCGCTCCAGCCTGCTTGCTCCCTGTATCCCATCATCACAGCCGAACGCATCGTCCCGATCTGGAAATACTCCAATGCCGCAAGGATACCTGCTGTGACCGCGACAATAGCGAGTGCCATCCATATCCTTTTCCGTGTTTGTTTCAATCCCCTGCTCCTTTCCTGCCTCCATCCGAGATCTCCCCATGATAAAAAAATCAGGGGGCATACAGCAGCATACCCCCTGAAAAAAACACTTGTTTAGTTGCCAGCCATCTCGTTGACCAGACGCTCGGTATCCTGTGCGATGACGAGTTCTTCGTTGGTCGGGATCACCAGCACGCGAACACGCGCATAGTCAATGGAAATATCCATCTGGCGTCCACGGAACTTGTTCTTTTCCGGATCGATCTTGATGCCCAGATATTCCATATGCTCACAAACATCCCAGCGAACGGAACGGTCATTCTCACCGACACCAGCGGTGAATACGATCGCATCGACGCCGCCCATTGCCGCAATGAAAGAACCAATGATCTTCTTAACGGACAGATTGAACATATCCTTTGCCAGTGCCGCGCGGACATTGCCCTCAGCGATTGCAGCATCCAGATCGCGGAAGTCAGAGGAAACACCGGAGATACCCAGCATACCAGACTTCTTGTTCAGGATATTGATGACATCATGTGCATCCATGTGCTCATGCTCTGCGAGGAATTCGATGATTGCCGGATCAATGTTGCCGGAACGAGTACCCATCGGCAGACCATCCAGTGGGGTGAAGCCCATGGAAGTATCAACGGACTTACCGCCATCGATTGCAGCGATGGAAGAACCGTTGCCAAGGTGACAGGTGATGATCTTGAGATCCTCGATCGGACGGCCGAGCATTTCAGCTGCCTGCTTGGAAACGTACTTATGGGAAGTACCGTGGAAGCCGTAACGGCGGATCTTGTACTTCTCATAATACTCGTACGGGATCGCGTACATATAGTTCTTGGACGGCATGGTCTGATGGAACGCGGTATCGAATACAGCGACCTGCGGAACGTCCTTACCCATAACCTCCTCACAAGCATGGATACCGATGAGGTTCGGGGTATTGTGCAGAGGTGCAAGTGGGATACACGCCTCGATCGCCTTTACGACCTCGTCGTTGATGACAACAGAATCGGCAAAGAACTCGCCGCCATGTACCACGCGGTGACCAACTGCATTGATCTCGGACATATCCTTAATGACTCCCCACTGCTCATCGAGCAGGATATCAATGACTGCCTTGATCGCCTCTGCATGGGTATGCATTGGTACGTCTGCCTTATACTTGTCGTCAGAGCTGCCCTGATGGGTGAGCTTGCCATCAATGCCAATACGTTCGCACAGACCCTTCGCCATGACAGCCTTCGTCTCCATGTCGAACAGCTGATACTTCAGGGAAGAACTACCCGCGTTGATAACCAGTACTTTCATCCTTATATAACTCCTTGTTTTTGTTCTCGCTGCTGTTCCGATCCATCTTCAGAGAAAAGATGTTTGCAAGAAACAACAAATACGTGTACAATAATTCATGTATATCTATTGTACACCACCATGCGCAAATGTACAACATCTATTGATGATTTTTTTGGAGGGGAATATGAAAATTTGCGGGATCGTTTCCGAATACAATCCATTTCACAACGGTCATGCCTATCATGTGCAGAAAACACGGCAGCTGCTGGGGGCAGATACCGCGATCCTCGCGGTCATGTCGGGAAACTATGTACAGCGCGGTGACTTTGCGATTGTGGAAAAATATCAGCGCGCCGCAATGGCAGTACAGAACGGGGTCGATCTTGTGATCGAACTTCCGCTCTCCGCCGCACTTTCCTCCGCACAGGATTTCGCATTGGGTGCGGTCGGTACGCTTGATCGGCTGGGCTGTGTGACGCATCTTTCCTTTGGTTCGGAATGTGGGGATATCTCCCGTCTCCGCGCGGCGGCGCAAGCAGATCGTTCCCTCCTGCGTGCTTATCTATCCGAGGGACTTTCCTACGCCGCCGCCTTACAGCGCGCCGTTTCAGACAAAGATCCTGACGCTGGCAGTCTGCTTTCTCATCCCAACAACACGCTGGGGATCGAATACTGTGCCGCACTCGACCAGATCGGAAGTTCCATCGAGCCGGTAACGATTTTACGGGATGGTGCAGCGCATGACAGCGAGGAAGCACACCTCCGTCCCTCTGCTTCCTTCCTCCGCACCCTGATCGCGCAGGGACAGACGGAAGCGTGTCAGAATTTTATGCCGGACAGCGCGTTTTCCATCCTGTCCCATGCCTGTCAAAGCGGTCATGCCCCCGTTTGTGCCTGTGATGCCGCACTCGTTTCCTATCTGCGCCGCTTTTCCGCCGCCGCACTCATCCCCTATGCAGGCGACACGGACGGACTGCATCACCGCTTGTATGCCGCCATTTCAGAAAACACATCATTTGACGCCATCTGCCGTGCGGCACAAACCAGACGCTATCCCCTTTCGCGCATCCGGCGGACTCTCCTGCGCACCTACCTCGGACTGCCGCAGGCACTCGATCCCCTGCCTCACTATATCCGCGTACTTGCCATCGGCGTGCAGGGACGCGCACTCCTGCGCCGAATTGCAAGGGAAAGCACGCTGCCCCTCATCACCAAGCCCATCAGCGAGAAAAGGCTGCCCAAGGAGTTTCAGTCCTATTTGGAGCAGGATCGCCTTGCTGATGAGCTTTATACCCTTGCCAAACCCGACGCCACCCTGCATACAGCTGGTGCACGTTACCGCCAGACCCCCTATCTTTATACAAAGGAGACTGATCCCCATGAAACATTCCGTACAGGACAGCCGTGAAATCTGGGACAAAAATGCTGCGTTTTGGGATACTGCTATGGGAGACCATTCCAATGCATTTCATCGAGAGGTTGTACGCCCACCCGTCACTTCCCTGCTCACTCCCACACCAGATGACTATATTTTAGATATCGCGTGCGGAAACGGAAACTATTCCGCCTATCTTGCACAGATGGGTGTGCGCGTCCTTGCCTTCGATTACAGCCGCAATATGGTATCCCTTGCCCAAAAGCGACAGGCAGCATACGCGGACAAGATCGAATTCTGCACAGCGGATGCCACAGATCGCGCCAGCCTGCAAGCACTCAAACGGGAGCGTCCTTTTACGAAGGCAGTCTGCAATATGGCGATCATGGACATTACCCATGCTGCACCTCTTTTTGCAGGTGTTTATGACCTGCTCGCGGCACAGGGTGTCTTTGTGTTCGCGACACAGCATCCATGCTTTGTCACACGCACCGAACAATACATGACCGCACACAGCTACTATGGAACAGCCCTGCCCAATCAGCCTCATGCACAGTGCTATTATCACCGTTCTTTGCAAGACCTCTTTGGGCTTTGCTTCCAGAGTGGATTCGTGATCGACGGGTTCGCGGAAGCCTGCTATCAAGACCCTGAAACGCCAGAGGTCATTGTCGTCCGTGCCAGAAAACTGTAAAGAAAAACCGTCCGATTTTTCGGACGGTTTTCTGATTGCTGACCTTTCGGTCATGCCTTAATGCACATATTCAAATTCGAGATCCCCGATCACGACCGGATCACCCTCCTGCACGCCCATCGCTTCCAGACGCTCATAAACGCCTGCATTTTTGAGCATACGGTCCATATACAGGCGAGATTCGTAGTCATCGGTATTGACACTGCCCATGATCTTCTCGATCCATGCGCCGCCGACCACATAATAATCCTCGACCTTTTCGACCGTGATATCGCGCTCAGTAACGACTTCCTCGGTCTGCACGAATTCCGGCTCGTAGGTGAATACCGGCGGCAGTTCCTGAAGCTCCTCCCACGTCTTGTGGATCAGTTCCTTGATGCCCTGACCGGTTGCGGCGGACAGTTCAAGGAATCCAAACCCGTGTTCCTCGGCATACTTGCGCAGTGCTTCCACCGGCTCACGCGCATCGCCCAGCAGATCGGTCTTGTTTGCAACGATGATCTGCGGACGGGATGCCAGAAATTCGCTGTATCCGGCAAGTTCGGTGTTGATGGTCTTGACATCCTCGAGCGGATCTCTGCCCTCACTGCCTGCCGCATCGACGAGATGCAGGAGCAGACGGCAGCGATCGATATGGCGCAGGAAATCATGTCCCAGTCCGGCACCCTCAGCCGCACCCTCGATGATACCCGGAATATCTGCCATCACGAAGGACTGTTCCTCACCTACGCGCACGACACCCAGATTGGGGATCAGGGTAGTGAAGTGATAGTTTGCGATCTTGGGACGCGCCGCGGAGACAACGGAAAGCAAAGTGGACTTGCCAACATTCGGGAAGCCGACCAGACCGACATCCGCCAGCAGTTTGAGCTCCAGCGTGATCTCCATTTCCACACCCGACTGTCCCGGCTTTGCAAAGCGTGGGGTCTGGCGTGTTGGGGTTGCAAAGTGGGTATTGCCCCAACCGCCATTGCCGCCCTTTGCCACGACAAACGGTTCATCACCAGAAAGATCCTGAATGACCTGTCCGGTCTTACGGTCACGGATGATGGTTCCGCGCGGTACACGGATGACGAGATTTGCGCCATCCTTGCCCTTCATACGCTTTGCCATACCGTTTTCGCCGTTTGCCGCGACATACTTCTTTTTATAGCGGAAATCGAGCAGGGTGGACAGGTTATCATCCACCTGAAAGATCACGGAACCGCCGCGTCCGCCATCTCCGCCGTCTGGGCCGCCCGAGGCAACATACTTCTCACGATGGAAGCTGACCTTTCCATCGCCGCCCTTACCGGACGCGATCTTGATTTTTGCTACATCAATAAACATTTTCTTTTCCTCATCAGTCGGAGACGATATCTCTCAAAAAAACAAAATCCCGGAAAATTTCCGAGATTTTGCCAATCAACTATTTGATTACTGTACTTCGTAAACAGAAACGCGCTTGCGGTCCTTGCCTACGCGCTCGAAACGAACTACGCCGGTAACCTTTGCAAACAGGGTATCATCAGAACCCTTGCCAACATTGACACCCGGATGGATCTTTGTGCCGCGCTGACGAACGAGAATGTTGCCAGCCGGAACAACCTGACCGTCAGCACGCTTTACGCCAAGGCGTTTTGCCTCGGAATCACGGCCGTTCTTGGTCGAACCTACGCCCTTCTTATGAGCGAAAAACTGTAAGCTAATCTGCAGCATCGTTGTACACCTCCGTAACATGGATAAACTCTGAATAGTTTTCTTCCAATTCGGACAGATGCAGGTAGAATGCACGGAATGCATCCTGCCCTTCTGCGAGCTGATCGCAAGGCAAGGTCAGGCGGATATGTGCCCCCTCGTCCTCGATCAAGGTATCGACAGCGATCTTCTGTACATCGAACAGAAGTACATGGATAAGCTGTACCGAACTGGATATCGCAGCACAGACGATATCCTCGCCCTCCTCCGCATAGCCTGCGTGGCCGACGAGATCGACAGCGGTATAAAGGCTGTCCTGTGTGCGATAAAAAGTGACCTTAGTCATTTACGCCTTGATTGCGCCAATGGTTACCTTAGTGTAAGGCTGTCTGTGGCCCTGACGTTTTCTGTAACCCTTCTTCGGCTTCATCTTGAAGATGTTAATCTTCTTCTGCTTGCCAGTCTTGTCAGCAGTACCAGTTACGGTAGCGCCATCAACGAACGGTGCGCCAACCTTCAGGTCTGCGCCCTCACCAACTGCAAGCACCTTGTCAAAAGTTACGGTTGCGCCGTCTTCTACGCCGAGCTTCTCAACATAGATTACATCGCCCTCAGATACCTTGTACTGCTTGCCACCAGTTACTAAAATTGCATACATTGCGGTAGCACCTCTCTTTCGTTATTAGAGTCACGCTCTTGCGGGCGATGTCACATTTGGACACACTTCATCTGCCCTGCTTGATGCGGCTTGTTATATGATATCAGAACATCTGTCTCCTGTCAACAGTTTTTTCCGTTTTTCATAAAAATGGATCGCAAGTAATTTCGCGGTTGAAATTTATGTTCGCACATACTGCGGAGAATTGGGAAATCCGCCTGATTTTCATTTCTGCTAAATGGGTTTGCTTTGGAAAGCAGGGAAACATGGTTTGGGAAATCCGTCCGGTTTTCATTTTCGCTAAATGATTTGCTATTGGAAAGCAAGGGGAGAATGTTTTTTGGAACAGCGATAGCAGTTCCATTTCTGCAAAAAGATTTGCTTGGAAGCAAGGGAAACGTGTCGCGGTCTCGCGACGGAGACACAAGGGGTAGAACCTTGCGGTTCTTGCCCTTGTGAATCCCACACTCCCTCTCCATCAGATCAACCTTTCAGCCGCCGTAAGGGTGTGAAAGTATGAGCTCCGCCACAGGCGGGTTTTCCGCGGTCGGTTTGCTTCTGCGTGTATGCCCCAAGGGTGGGAATGTATGACCTCCGCCG
>JAHHRO010000065.1 GCA_020025755.1 Butyricicoccus sp.
AGATGGACGGCGCGATCCTCGTTGTTTCTTCTGCAGACGGCCCGATGCCTCAGACCCGTGAGCACATCCTGCTCGCTCGTCAGGTAGGCGTTCCGTATATCGTTGTATTCATGAACAAGGTTGACCAGGTTGACGATCCTGAGCTGCTCGACCTCGTAGAGATGGAGATCCGTGATCTGCTGTCCACCTACGACTTCCCAGGCGATGACACTCCGGTTATCCGTGGTTCCGCTCTGAACGTTCTGACCTGCGAGTCCAAGGATCCGGCTGCTCCGGAGTACGCTTGTGTTCGTGAGCTGATGGACGCTGTTGACAGCTACATTCCGGACCCGACTCGTAACGACGAGCTGCCGTTCCTGATGCCTGTCGAGGACGTATTCTCCATCACTGGTCGTGGTACTGTTGCTACCGGTCGTGTAGAGCGTGGCGTTCTGAAGCTGAGTGAGGAAGTCGAGATCGTAGGTCTGATGGACGCTCCTCGCAAGACTGTTGTAACTGGTATCGAAATGTTCCGCAAGCTGCTGGACTACGCTGAGGCTGGTGACAACATCGGTGCTCTGCTCCGTGGTATCCAGAAGACTGATATCGAGCGTGGCCAGGTTCTGGCTAAGCCGGGTACCATTCATCCGCACACCAAGTTCAAGGGTCAGGTATACGTTCTGAAGAAGGAAGAGGGCGGCCGTCATACTCCTTTCTTCAACAACTACCGTCCGCAGTTCTACTTCCGTACAACTGACGTAACTGGCGTAATCGCTCTGCCGGAAGGCACTGAGATGTGCATGCCTGGCGATAACGTTGAGATGGACGTTGAGCTGATCACTCCTATCGCAATCGAAGAAGGTCTGCGTTTCGCTATCCGTGAGGGTGGCCGTACCGTAGGTTCTGGTGTCGTTGTAAAGGTTAACGAGTAATTCGTGATTTTTCAAAGCCCCTGCCGAAAGGCAGGGGCTTTTGAGTCTGTCGAAAAATTTCGACAGACTTTCCAGGGGAATCCAATCCCCCTGGATACAGAGGCGGTTCCGGGAGAAACCGCCTCTGATACCTCCGGTTTCGCGCCCGATGGCGCGGGTCGATGGCAAAATCCAAGGCGCATGTCCTTGGATTTTGAAAATTTAAAGTCGCTCCGCTCCAGATAAAACGGACACAGAGACTTTTTTTGACATGCTGTAAAGCCCCTGCCGAAAGGCAGGGGCTTTTTTCATTGTGCAAAATACACATCCTTATTTCTCAGGCATAAGATGAAACAGGGAGGTGGATCAAGTGAGCTTCACCGGACAATGTATCATTGGAACGCTGGCAGCGATCGGCTTTATTTGCATTTTGAAAATGGGATATGATATAATCTTTAATAGTATGGTGTGCCCAAAGGGAAAAGCCGTGTTGTATCTCTATGCCCCTCAAGAGGAAATAGAGGCAAGGCAGCTGCTTCGCCTTGCGGTTCTGGCACGCCGGATCTATTTACCGGGCATGCAGATCTATTGGATTGATACGGGGGAATCGTGGTCGGAATGTCCGATCCCAGAGACAGAGCAGAAAGGAAATCAGGAACGTGCAGGAAGTACAAACGATTCAGGGAACGGTCACACAGATCGTATTTCAGAATATTGAAAATGGCTATGTTGTTCTGCGTATGCTTGCGCGAGATGGCGAGGAGGTCACCGTTACCGGTGCGATCCCGAATTTAGGATTGGGAGAGGAGCTGATCTGCTGCGGACAGTGGATCACGCACCCTTCCTATGGAGAGCAGTTCAAGGCGGACAGTGTCGAACGCCGCCTGCCAGAATCCGCGCGAGGGGTGGCAGAATACTTGGGGTCAGGTCTGATTCGCGGCATTGGGCCCAAGCTGGCTGCTCGCATTGCAGAAGCCTTTGGCGCAGAGGCCTTCGATATCCTGCAAAATGAGCCGGAACGCCTGACCGAGATCCGCGGTATCACGGCGCGTAAGGCGCGAGATATCGGAAAGCAATTCACCCAGATGAGCGAGATGCGTTTGCTCATGGATTTTTTGACGGAGAACAATCTGCCCGTGTCGCTGACACCGCTTCTGTATAAGCGGCTGGGCGTGGCAGCTGTCGATGCGCTCAATGAAAATCCCTATTTGCTGTGTGATGAGTATTACGGAGTAGAATTTCAGCTCGCGGATCAGCTGGCGGAAAATCTGGAGATTCCAAGGCTGGCGACCGAGCGGTGTGATGCTGCGATCCTGTATACCATGCGATTCAATCTGGATAATGGACATACCTTCATTCCGGTGGAAAAGCTCGTGCAGGCAACTGTGAACCTGTTATCCGATGATGAGACGCAGATCGAACCGGAACGGATCGAGGAGGGCATTGCACGGCTGGAGGGAACGGGACAGCTTGTGCGTGAGTTCATCTGTAAGAGGGACGCTGTGTATCTCTATGCAATGCATGAGGCGGAGGATTATCTGGCAGAAAATCTGGGTGAAATGGCAAAGCGAGAGTATCGCTATGATTTCGATGTCGAGGAACTGGTTGCCACGTTGGAAGCGGATTCTGAGATCGATTATGCGCCCCTGCAAAGACAGGCGATCGTTGCAGCAGGTAAATATGGGGTGACGATCCTGACTGGTGGTCCCGGTACCGGTAAGACCACGACCGTGCGCGGCATGCTCGATCTCTATGAGGCATTGGGACTGCAAGTCTTATTGGCTGCCCCGACAGGACGCGCGGCAAAGCGTTTGTCTGAGCTGTGCGGCATGGAGGCAAAGACCATCCATCGCTTGCTGGAGGCAGGATATACCGCAGGCGCAAGCAGGCTGACCTTCCAGCGTTGTGCTACCAATCCGCTCGAATGTGATGTTGTGGTACTTGATGAGGTATCTATGGTGGATGTGGTGCTGATGCAGGCACTGCTTGAAGCACTGCCCTATGGGGCGCGGCTGGTGCTTGTGGGAGACGCAGATCAGCTGCCGCCTGTGGGACCTGGCAATTTCCTGCGCGATCTGATCGGATCGGGCTGCGTTCCGGTCATTGAGCTGACTGAGATCTTCCGGCAGGCGCAAAAAAGTGATATCGTTATGAACGCCCATGCGATCAATCTGGGTGAAATGCCAAAGGCGTCTGGAAAAGATGGGGATTTCTTTATCATGCGTAAGGAAAATACCGCGGATATCATGTCGACAGTCGTTGGATTGTGCCAAAAGCGTCTGCCGACATACTATGGGCTGTCTGCCAGCCAGATTCAGGTGCTGACACCGGCAAGAAGGCAGGGGGCAGGCACCATTCCGCTTAACCGTATGCTTCAGGAAGCACTCAATCCACCGATGGATGGCAAGCCGGAAAAACGGTTTGGGGATGTGATCTTCCGCGAGGGCGACCGCGTGATGCAGATCCGAAACAATTATGATATCGTTTGGGAAAGTGTAGATGGATCGGAAACGGGGACAGGCATGTTCAATGGGGATGTGGGAGAGATCATACAGATCTCCACCGCACAGGAATGCCTTGTTGTGCGCTTTGATGATAAGCTGGCAACCTATATGTTCGATATGCTGGGAGAATTGGAACTTGCCTATGCGATGACGGTACATAAGGCACAGGGCAGCGAATTTGATGCGGTCGTGGTAGCGGTCTCGCGCGAGATGTCGCGCCGTCTGCTGACGCGCTCGATCCTGTATACCGCGATCACACGCGCCAAGAAGCTGCTTGTGCTGGTCGGCAATGGGGATGCGATCACCTATATGGTGCAGACCAATGCACGAAATAAGCGTTACTCTGCGCTTCGTACCCGTCTCCGCCGCAATGAGGAGATGCAGGAGGAGGGCGAAGAATGAGCCGCCTGTTGGAGTTGCTGTTTCCACCGCGCTGTGTGCTGTGCCGCGGTACGGTGGCGGAGGGAGAGCAGATTTGTGAGGTCTGTGCCGCAGAGATACAGACGCAGTATGCCATGCGGAAAGGGATCGCTGTTGCAGGATGCAGCGATTCTTTTTCACCGCTGCAATACAAGGGGAAGGTGCGCCGTGCGCTGCTGACCTGTAAGCATGGGCAGAAAAACGGAATGGGTGAATGGGGCAGTGCACAGATTACCGCCTGTCTTGCGGCGTTCGTACCGGATTGGAAGCCGGATTGTGTGACCTATATCCCAACCACGCTTCCGCACTGGTGGAAGCGTGGCTTTTATCTGCCAGCTATCTTTGCCAGAAAGGTGGCTGCGCATTATGGTCTCGCCTGCGTCCCGACCCTGCGCCGGAAGTGGTTTGCAAAGTCTCAGCTTCGCATGCGCTCCACACAGGAGCGGCAGGAAAATGCGAGACATACCTATTTTCCGCGTAAAGGCATCGACTTGACAGGGAAACGAGTCATACTGATTGATGATGTTTTGACAACCGGTGCTACAGCGCGTGCCTGTGCCGCGCTCCTACATGAGATGGGAGCCGCAGAGGTTTTTTTCGTGAGCTTGGCAAAAGCATAAAATACGCGGAAAAGTGCCGAGAAATAGCAGAAATACCGCATAGGATTCATAAATAATTGGTAAAAAACGCAAACCGCTCTTGCATTTGCCTGAAATATCGGTATAATATAATTATTGAAGTCTATCCATAGACGCAGACACGGGGCATATGCCTACAGAATTTGAAAAGGTTGGTTGGTCGCTTTATGTTCTTTTCGAGCGATATTGGTATTGATCTCGGCACGGCTTCCGTGCTCGTTTATGTAAAGGGAAAGGGTGTCGTGCTGAACGAACCCTCTGTTGTTGCAGTAGATAAGCAAACCGGAAAAATTTTGTCCGTGGGAGAGAAAGCACAGAAGATGCTGGGGCGCACTCCCGGAAATATCGTTGCGATCCGTCCCATGCGTGAGGGTGTCATCTCTGACTATGAAATGACCGAGCGCATGATCAAGGAATTTATTCGTAAGGTCATCGGGTTTCGCCTCTTTAAGCCCAATGTAGTGATGTGCGTACCGTCCATCATTACCGAGGTCGAAGAGCGTGCTGTGATCGATGCTGGCACACAGGCTGGTGCAAAGCGCGTCTTTTTGATCGAAGAACCGCTTGCCGCTGCGATCGGTGCAGGTATCGATATCGCACAGCCAGACGGCAATATGATCGTGGACATCGGCGGCGGTACCACAGATATTGCAGTCATCTCGCTGGGCGGTATCGTGGAATCGACCTCCATTAAAATCGCAGGCGATAAGTTTGACGAAGCCATTGTCAAGTATATCCGCCGTTCCCACAATGCACTCATCGGTGAGCGTACCGCCGAGGATATCAAGATGGGGATTGGCTGTGTCTATCCGCGCCCTGAGGAGATCTCCATGGAAATCAAGGGACGCTGTCTGATGACCGGTCTGCCGCGTACCTTTACCGTGACCTCTACTGAGATCATGGAGGCATTCGAGGAGGTTACGACCTCGATCGTAGAAGCGGTGCATACCGTGCTGGAGCGTACACCGCCAGAACTGACTGGTGATATCTCGACCAACGGGATCGTGATGACTGGCGGCGGTGCGCTGATTTGGGGCTTTGATAAGCTGATTGCCGCAAAGACGGGAATCCCGACCCATGTGGCAGAGGAAGCGATCTCCTGCGTGGCGTATGGTACGGGCAAGTGTCTTGACCAGCTGGGTGCAATGCAGGATGGCACGATGAATCTTTCCCGTCGCCGTCAGATGATGGGTTAAATCAAAAAAGTTGTTATATGGCAGGGTGGCATAGTCCGGGGACTATGCCGCCCCATTTTTTGTTACGCACAGGGAAAGATAGAGGAGTGAATGATAGGAGCAATGTAATGGATGCAATATGTCATTTGATAAAAAATCCTGTTATACCTGTTATAGAGGTAAGATGGCAATAATCAATCAAAGACTATCTGCAAGCATAAAATTTAGACCGCATCTTTTGTTTCTGATTAGAGGAAACAAAAGATGCGGTCTATTGTTAACTTAAAAATTGTGTGGTTTCCTTGGATACTTCACCAGACAGCAGCCACAGTCCAATGAGATTTGGAAAGGACATGCAGGCGGCTGAAATATCAGTCACAAGGAGAAGAACAGTCAGAGGAATGTAACCAGAAAGGGCGGCGGAGCATACAATGATAATGGGGTAAAGATGCAGCATCCATGTCTTGGCGTGCATCCACTTGAGACAGGAAAGCCCATAGAAACTCCAGCTAAGTATGGTGGAGACAGCCAGAAAAACAACAGTGATGCCAATAAACCAAGGCGCGAGACCACCCAGCACACTGGAAAAGGCATAGGTCGTCATCGCAAGCCCATCTGTGCCGCTCTGCCATGCGCCGGTGGTGAGCACGACAAGGGCGGTAAGCAGGCATACAACACAGGTATCAACAAAGACCTCAACTGCACCCAGCATACCAGTCTCACAGGGAGAGTTGCTGTCTGAGCTGCCGTGTGCGATCGGGGCAGAGCCCATACCGGCTTCATTGGAGAAGATGCCTTTGGAAAAACCGTCAGATACCGTGTGCGCTGTGATGACACCGAGCAGACCGCCGCCGCAGGCAAGCGGTTCAAAGGCACCGGATACGATGGCAGAGAGTGCGGCTGGGATCTGATCCGCGTGCAGGGCGACGACCAGACCACCTGCGAGCAGGTAGCTTCCCGTCATAATGGGGACAAGCACGGAGGACACCTGTGCGATCAGTGTGCTGCCGCCATAGAGGATGGGGAGCAGCAGCATACAGACGATAAGTGCGATGAGTGGGCGTGGGATGGGGATGAGGGGCGCGAGGGCTTCCGTGATGGCACTTCCTTGCGCAGCGGCACTCGTACCCATTGCAGAGAGGATACAGCAGAGGGCAAAGAGGTGTGCCAGCTTGGGCAGATGCGCACCACGCGACAGATAGACCATAGGACCGCCTAAGGGATCAGGGCGATGGATGCGGTATTTTACAGCGAGAACAAGCTCGCTGTATTTGGTTGCCATGCCAAGAAAGGCAGCAACGAGCATCCAGAAGATCGCGCCCGGACCGCCAAGGGTCAAGGCAGAGGCGACCCCTGCCAGATTGCCTACGCCAAGCGTGCCGCCGAGCGAGGTGCAGAGTGCCTCAAACGGAGAGATGCCATTGGAACTATGATGATTCCTCCTATTCAATAAGTGTTTGACGCACCAAAACTGTACGCCATGCGTGCGAAGGGTAAGCAGGAGACCGGTGGCTGCAATAAACAGGACGGTAAACGGTCCCCAGAGGGTGTAGCGTATTTTTAAAATCAATTCCATGCTTTTATATATGAGCGTATGCTGGTCAATATGTCTCGTATGTGGTATCATACAGATAAGGCTATATAGGAGGATATCGCATGACCGAGCAGGAAAAGTTTATGAAAGCCGCATGGAAGCTGGCACAAAAAGCGGCAGAGGAGGGGGAAGTTCCCGTCGGCTGTGTGATCGTGTGCGATGGGAAGATTGTAGGACGAGGACGCAACCGGAGAGAGACAAAAAAAACAGCACTGGGTCACGCAGAACTGGAAGCGATCCAGAAAGCGTGTAAGAAGCTGGGGGGATGGCGGCTGCACCGGTGTGACCTGTATGTGACGCTGGAGCCCTGTCCAATGTGCGCAGGTGCGATCATCAATGCGCGGATCAAGACGGTGTACTATGGGGCACCCGACCACAAGGCAGGTTCATGCGGCTCACTTACGAATCTATTTGAACTGCCCTATAATCATAAGCCCATGTTGGTATCTGGGCTAATGGAGCAGGCGTGTGTGGAGGAATTGCAAAAATT
The DNA here is from genome assembly GCA_020025755.1 of Butyricicoccus sp. Taxonomy (GTDB): domain Bacteria; phylum Bacillota; class Clostridia; order Oscillospirales; family Butyricicoccaceae; genus Butyricicoccus. Next base: position 7,712 of record JAHHRO010000065.1, read on the forward strand.
TTTCAAGGCATTACGCGTGCGCAAGAGGGAAGAAAAAGAGCGCAGGAAGCAGGCAGAAGAACAAGCATCGACTCTATAAAAAAGTATACAGTGGATTATGCGCAGCAAGTGCAAGCGCGTATCTTGATTGTGATTCATAACAGACGGGCAGCCTGCAAAGGCTGTCTGTTTTGTATTTGTGCGCACTATCCCAAGCAGAGAAAAGCGACTTGAATTTTATTATAGTTTTGCATAGGACGAGCGAGATCTCGA
>JAHHRO010000066.1 GCA_020025755.1 Butyricicoccus sp.
AAACTTTTCACTTGGTTTCGCTTTCCTTACGGTCAGCTTATTTATAATACCACAGATAAATCGTTCTGTCAACAGTTTTCTAAACTTTTCCCAAAATTTATTCTACCCTCAAGAGTCTTACTTATCCTAATAGCCATCTTGCAAAAGACAGCCTCATTAGGATATCACAGCGACATCACATTGTCAATACATCTTTCACCTCGATCACCGGAAATCAATTTTAATAATTTATACCACCTCGGATTTCATATACAATCCCAACACAGCCTTGCTTTTGGGATCAAACAGTTCAGCAAATATGTGGCTACACCAAATTTCTAAAAATTGATTTCCATACATCTCAAAGAGAGGCTGCTTTCTGCAAATATGAAAAGAACCTGTGAAGTAAACTTCACAGGTTCTTGGTACGCCGAAAGGGATTCGAACCCCCGACCTTTTGGTTCGTAGCCAAACACTCTATCCAGCTGAGCTATCGGCGCGTTTCTCGATTGCTTATATAGGATACCATGTGTTTTCTATTTTGTCAACACTTTTCTTCTGCTTTTTTACAAAAGCATCCGTGGTATGACCTGCACACAAGCCATACCACTTTAATCTTGCTTTTTATATATTATAGGTATACTGTACTGTTTGCAGAGAAGAAATACAGTGCACGCGACAGCACAGGCTTTCCAAATATTTTTTCTACCGCCACTTGGTAGGCATCTAACTGTGCGCGATATTGTTCCGCACGTTGCTGCATATAACGTCTTCCAACGCGATCTGTTTTGAAATCAATGATCTGAAATCCATCCTCTGTTTCGGACAGGCAGTCGATGACGCCCTGTAGTAAGACCTGATCGCTTACCCCCTCTGCTTCAGGGTAATAATCCGAGATTGGAACAGTCACAGAAAATTTGAACTCACGCCGGATGTCCCCTCTGCACATCTGTTTTTTATAAAGGTCTGATGCGAAAAACCTGCTGATCCTTTCAGGCTCCACAGCATCCGCCTGTTCTTCTGATAGAATGCGCAAAGTGCGCAGCCGATTGATCTCCTCCTCAACTCTGCCACCTTCACATGCATCAAAATCGCAGAACTGCATGAACAGATGATGTGCTGTACCGCGTTCCGCCGGAGTGAGTCCGTGGGTACGCTGCTCAAAATCTGGACGGCGCAGTTCAGTCTCCGGTCGCGCTACTTGGGTCTCCTCCGCCGTTTCTACTGCTTTATAGCTTTTTTTCACGCCAGTGGCAGTCATCTTGGCTGGAATATCTGCCAGAATACTATTTTGATAGACCAATCGAGGCGGCACAACGGGTAATTCCGCAAATGCACCCTCTGCCTCCTTTACCAACTCCATGCTTGTTAAATCTTCCGGCTTACAGAAATAGAACTGCATGTGATCAGGCGCATGTCCATCCATCTCCACATGTTCTTCACTGTATGTACGCAGTTGTTCAGCTTTCGGGTGACGAAAAAGCGGTGCTGCGATCCACGCCATCGCACTGTGCACCCCACCCATCGCATACGCAGGCAGTTTTCCGAGTGCAGCCAGACGCGCGAGACGTGACAGCTGTGTTCCAAACTGCGCAGATGCACAGGTAATAATCATTTTTTCTTTTGCGCGCGTGAGGGCTACATAGAGTACACGCAGTTCTTCACTCACAGCCTGCTGCCGCATACGAACAGCAACCGCCTGCCGTTCTAATGTATCATACCGCACACCACGCGAGAGGTCGCGGCATTTCGCACCAAAGCCCAATGACGGATGAACAAGAATTGATTCCGTCAAATCCCGCTCGTTAAAACGCTTTGCAGTATCTGCCAAAATCACAACTGGAAACTCCAGACCCTTTGATTTATGAATAGACATGATCCGTACCGCACCGTCACCGCCTTCTTCCCGTACCGCTTCAAAATCTTCTCCACGTTCTTCCATCAGACGCAGCATCCGAACAAACCGAAAAAGCCCACGCGTTCCCGACTGTTCAAATCCGCGCGCGCGTTCAAAGAAAGAAAGCAGATTGCGCTGACGCTGCGTACCGCCAGGCATCGCCCCGAACAATCCCAGCGCGCCTGTACGATCGTAAATCAGCCAGAGCAGGCGATATACCGGCATGTCACAGGAAAGTGTGCGCAAATCATCGAGTTCTCGCAGAAACGCCTGTACTTTGGGGTCTTCGCTCTGACGCGCCGCATCATAAAAGCTAATGGTACGGTCGATGAGCCGGATCTGTGCCAGTTCCTCCTCTGTAAAATCATAAAGCGGAGAACGCATAACACCGATGAGCGGCACATCCTGCCGCGGATTATCAATCACCGATAACAAAGATACGATCGTTCCAATCTCGGTCGTTTGCAGCAAGCCTGTGCTTTCCTCTGTCTGCGCGTATAGTCCATACTCTCCGAGTGCCTGCCGATAGGTTGCCGCGCGTGATTTCGGGGAACGCATCAGGATCACAACATCTGAGGCACACAGCGGACGCGTGCCCTCTGCTCCGCGTTCCAAAACAGGGAATCCACTGTCGATGAGTTTTCGGATTCGCTTGGCGATCATACGCGCTTCCAGTAATGCTTTATCCTCCCCACTGCTCCCCGATGTATCCAGCATCCATAATTCCGTATCACAGCGATTCTTTGCATCCGGATAGGAAGCCCCCAAATGCAGTGCTTCTCTGTCTGTATAAGTAAGATCTCCGACCGTTTCTGACATCACAGCTTCAAAGATATAGTTGACCGTGTCCAGCACCTCAGCACGAGAGCGAAAGTTCTTGGATAGTACTACACGCCGTCCTTTGTCTGCTTCCGGCTCATCCACAAAAGACTTATACTTATCGAGAAAAATATACGGATCTGCCAACCGGAATCCATAGATGGACTGCTTCACATCACCAACCATAAAGAGGTTGCCATGTGCGATCGCCTGAAAGATGGCATCCTGCACACCATTGGTATCCTGATACTCGTCAACCAGAATTTCTGTAAAACTATCTGCCAATCGTTCTGCCAACAAGGAGGGCGTTCCATCTTCCCGATACAACAGCGCAACCGCAAAATGCTCCAAGTCATTAAAGTCTGCCAGTCCGCGCTGCCGTTTTTCCTCCGAAAATGCATGTGCAAATTGCTGCACCACGCGCACCAGTGCATCCAAAGCCGGACGATTCAGGGCGCGGTCATAGGCCGCCTGCTCTGTTGTGACACACAGCAGCTTGGAGCGGATCTCTCCTGCTGCTGTCTTCCATTCCTCACGCAGTCCCTTGATCTGTTCCTGAAATTCCTTATCTTCATACCCTCGGATACTTCCCAGCCGATCAAAGTGCAGGTTCTGTGCACATTCTACTGCAAGATCCCAATCTGCCGATTGGATCGCATCCAAAAGCTGCTCCGCCTGCCGAATATCCGAATGAAAAGCCGGTGCATAGGCAGCCTCCAGCGTTTCTTCCTCTGCAAGCAGTTCCAGACCGCGATGCAAGAACGCAAGTCCATATTGCACCGCCTCTTTCGCCTGCTCCAAAAGCAATTTGCCATGCGGTGTCTGTGCCGGACTTCCGCCATCCATCAACCCTTGACGCACCTGTTCCAGAAACGCGTCCGGATCTGCGTGCGCACGCGTTTTCTCAAAGGTATCCAAAACCGTGGCAACAAGTGGCTTATCGTCCTGCCCATTCGCGAGCAAATCAACCAGTGCAAGGAATCCTTTATCCTCTGCGGCATACAAGGACTCCAAGACTTCTTCCAAAACTTCATCGCGAAGCGTTCCGCGCTCACCATCATCCATGAGCCGGAAGTCAGGTGTTAACCCAAGAACCGCAGCCTGTTCGCGCACGAGTGTCAGACAAAATGCATGCACGGTTGTGATCCTTGCCTTATGCACCAAAAATAGTTGTCTGCGCAGACGCACATTATCCGGTTCCTGTTCCAGCCGTGCTGCGATCGCATCTGCCAGCTTTCCGCGCATTTCCGCCGCCGCCGCATTGGTATATGTCACCAGCAAAAACCGATCAATGTCTACCGGCTCTTTCGGGTCAGTCAGGCGGCGAATTACGCGCTCAACCAACACCGCCGTTTTTCCAGAACCAGCCGCCGCGGACACCAACAGATCGGAGCCATGCGCGGTGATCGCAGTCAGCTGATCACTTGTCCACTGATTCATTGTCATTCTCCTCCAATTTTTCCCAAACCTCGGTATCCTTCCACTTTTTCAGCACACGGCATTGATCGCCTGCGCTCTCATCAAATCGACAGGCTGCACGAAAATCACACCACTCACACTGGGATACATTGCCCTGCACCGCCGGATCGGCATCCACACTGCCTGTCAGCACCTCTCGCCCCATTTCTATGAGCTTCTTCTGTGTATATCGCGCCAGCCTTCCAAATCGTTCCAGACTTGCAACCGAAGAAGCCACAGCAAGCTCTGGGGTTGGCTCTGGATCTTTCTTGGTCGGCTTGGGTACTTTGATGCGTACTGGAATAAACTTGCCATCCCCTGTAAGTCCCTTTTCCATACACTGCAAGATATCAATGTCATCCGATAAAAGACCGGATCTGCGCAATGCACGTTCACGCATGATCTCCAGTGTTTGATCTTCCTCTCCGCGTGCCGCATCGGGTATGGTATCGCGCACCGGTACATAGAGCACCCCTGCCGGCCGGATCTCATTGAGCTCGCGTGCCAAGCGTGCCCGATAACGCCCCAAACCCTTTTCCTGCAATGCATAAAGATAAATAATGAGCTGCATGTTGAGCCCATTCCAAATATCTGAAAGTGAAAAGGACTTTTTTCCGCTCTTATAGTCCATAATGCGGATATACAGTCTACCGTTTTGAATATATCCATCAACACGGTCTACTTTGCCCGACAGAGAAACGCTGACATCGCCTTCCTGACAGGTGACAGGCGGCAGATCTCCGCCATGTGAGAAATCCAGTTCAAAGTCGATCGGCTGAAATTCTGACTCCCTAATTTCAGCAATGATGTTTTCCAATATCGTCTCTACGCTTTTTACCAGCCGACGGAACAGCACCCGAAACCGCGCAGTTTTGTCTTCCAGTCCGCCCAGAGTCTCGTCGATATACGTCTGTACTGCCGCACGCAGCAGCTTTTTAATGGTGCGCGGCTGCGCACCAGCTGCACCTTCCGGCTCTTTTGCGAGATTCTCGAGTACCGTTTCCAAGACAAAATGAATAAATGTTCCGGTTTGCGGCGCAGAAAAATCCGCTTGCTGCCGCACCTTTGCTTTGAGTCCATACTGCATGAAAAATGCAAAGCGGCAGGAATAGAAGCGATCCACGCGCGAAGCTGTCAAATTCAGTCGGCTTCCATATAGTCCCTCTACGGTCTCACGCTTTTGGAGTGGGCCGCGGTTGGGTGTCCATCTTTTTGCACGCGCTACAATCTCTGTATCCTTGCACTGTGCAAACGCTGCGCACGCCGCAGGGGTGCGGCTGTCCCCCAGCGCAGCACAGGCAAGTTCTGCCATCGGGCGAGGTGCTTCCAACGCATCCAATCCACCATCCGCGTGCCGGATCTCTAAACCTGTCAGTCGTGCGCGGAACGCCCCGATCAGATAGGACGGACGACAGGTGCTGCCATCTGCATTGGCGGTATGAAACGACAGCAGCAAGCGTTCTGACGGACAGGCGATCGCCTTGTAAATGGTTTCCTGCTCCATGAGCATACGCTCCGCGCCAAAAGCCGACAGCGTCATCCCAATGCCATCCAAGGCAAGGCGGTCTGTTTCCGTGAGCACGGCGGATGGAGCCGGTGCTTTGGGCAGGATGCCATCATTACATCCCAGAACGATCAAATACTTGATTTGCCCATGACAAACGCGGTCGATCGCGCCGCAAGTTACACGATCCAGAGAAATCGGGATCACGCCCACATCATATTCAGACAGAAGCAGACGAAACAGCGTTGAAAAACGCGCCGCTGTCATAGGGGCTTCTCCGCAGACCCAAACCATCTGTTCCATCGCACGCACAAGGATCTCCCAAAGCTGTCGATATTCGTCTGCAAGCTGTAATCTGCCTGCCTGCTCATGCGCCTGCGCGCAGGCTGTCATGCGTGCCGCTGTCCCCTCTGCCTCCAAGAAGTCATAAAGTGCATACGCGCAGTCACGCGCGGTCTCTGCCTTTTTCAGTCCGGTTTGCAGGGCGATAAACGGTGTGATCGCACGCGCACGCAGGGCATTGAGCGTTTCCAATTCTGCTGACGTCTGTTCATCAATGGTGCGTCCATAGCCGTCTGGATGGTTTTTCCATTCCTTGTTCCATGTACTGCCATGCACACGCCATGTGAGTACATAGTTCTCCAGACGGTCGGTCTCATCCGTCGTCACATCACACAACCCCGTTTTCAGGCATCCAAAAACATCCTCATAGCGCAGACCATTTGCCGCGGCTTCCAACGCACCTGTCACGAGTGCCATTGGTGGTTTTTGCAGGAGGTCTGCCTTTTCACTCAAGAAAATCGGAATATCATACTGCGCCATTGCCATTTCGAGCGCAGCTGCATAGCTTTCCCCATCACGGGACGCGACCGCAAAATCATGCCAGCGCGCCCCTGTTTCGCGCACGATACGGCGAATCCACGCCGCGGCATGGGTGCATTCTGCAAATGGTGTTTCTGCACTGACCAATTCTACGCTGCATCCGTCGGCTGTATCGGCTGGTGCTGTTGCATGCAGCCCCACGCGCTCCAAAACTGCCAGATCATGCGGACGGTCTGCTGCCGTGCCAAGATCAACCACTTCCGTTTGGATGCCATGCCGCGCCGCCATACGCGAAAGCAGAGAAACCGTCTTGCAGCCGGAAATAAAAATGTCTGATTCCTTACGATCGGCTGTAATGGCAACCGTCAAAGGCAGTTTCTTTGCCATCATGCCATCAATGACATTGAGTTCCTGCGGTGTAAAGGAGGCAAATGAATCAATATAGATCTCCGCTTCATCCAATATCGTGCTGCTTGGCAGAGCAGCCGCTACGCGATCGAGCAGACCGCGCGGGTCAGGTATCGTTTCCTCGCATAAGCGATCGTATGCCGTATAGAGTGCGCCAAGATCGGTCAGCTTTCGGGCAAGCAGGTCATCTCCATCCGCACGCATTTCCTGTGCTGCATGAAAGATTGCTTCGGGCGGTTGGGCGCAGGTTTTCAGTTCGTCGATCACATCGAGCATTTCTCGCAGCAGCTCCGGACGCTCTGACAGGCTTGGATACATCTGCATGCCTGTTTGGACACGCCGTGCCGCTTCATGCAGGGTCAAAAGCCGGCCTGCCGCATCCAGTGAGGTCTGTGCGAGTCCGCCTGTTTCTGCAAAGATCCGTCCAGCCAGACGCGTAAAAGACAATACTTCTGCAGTTCGTGCGCCTTGATTGTTGGTCTCCTCTGCCAAACGCCGTTCATAGGCATAGGACACCAGCTCCGGCACGATCAGGTATTGTCTGCCGCGCCGTGCCGCTGCTGCTTCTGCGAGCTCCTGCATGATCTGGGCTGTCTTGCCGCTGCGAGAGCGGCCTATGATAATTCGCATAATAACTCCCTATCCATTCTGTGCATGTTGATCGTGTCGCCATCATCTATGGTCTCATTTTAGCATAGGCGGTTTTTTCATGCAATGTGCCATCTTTTGGCACTTCAAAATAGAAGGAAAAGGTTTTTCAAAAAAATTGAAAAAAGTTGTTGACAAAGCGCAGTTTTTTTTATATACTGAATAAGCACTTGGCCCGGTAGCTCAGTTGGTTAGAGCGCTAGCCTGTCACGCTAGAGGTCGTGGGTTCGAGCCCCATCCGGGTCGCCAACATTTTCTTTGTAGTAAGAAGATGGGGCGAGAACAGGTCGGCGGTGCGAAGCACCGTAAAAAATATG
>JAHHRO010000067.1 GCA_020025755.1 Butyricicoccus sp.
AATGGCAGGACACACAGTGTGAGTGCACGCGGCAGGGGGCTTGCTGTGGAGATCATGAACCAGGCTGTGCCAAGTGCATAACACAGGAACAGACCGCACGCCATTGCGAGGATCAGTCCACCGCGAAAACGGAAGTGCTGTGCCAGCAATCCTATGGTGAGTGCGGCAAGTACATAGCCGACCAGATAGCCGCCGGTAGGACCCAATAGTGCTTGTACGCCGCCGCGAAAGCCGGAAAAGACAGGCAGGCCGCAAATGCCAAGGGCGAGATAGACCAACTGAGATGCCATGCTCCAACCTGCGCCAAGGACTGCACCAGCGAGGAACACCGAACAGGTTGCAAGATTGATGGGAACCATCCAAGGGGTTGGGATAGCGATCTGGGAGAATACAGCGGTCAGTGCCGCAAACAGTGCGGCAGTGGTCAGGGGACGAATCTGCATTGATCAGCACCTCTTTATGTCAGTGGTAAGTAAACTTGATTTAGTCATAACACAGTTTGCTGCAAAAGTCAAGAAAAATGGACTGGCATCCTGAAAATGAATTTTGACACAGCATGCGGTGCATCTTGTTCAGTTGGGGCAAATATTTTTAGCGAGAATGAAAAACTACGGATTTCCCATAAACCTTTCAAGAAGATATATGGATACATCAAATTTCTAAAAATTGATTTCAGTGGATTGTCATTTGGATGATGGCACGATATAATAAAATAGAATGATTGAGCAAAAGGAGCGTATTTTTTTATGAAGCGGATTGCAAGCTTTGAAGTCAACCACGATCTATTGACTCCGGGTATGTATACCTCTCGTATTGACGGCGATATCACGACCTATGATGTGCGCATGGTTACACCGAACGGCGGTGTTTATCTGGAACCGGCGGCATCTCATACATTTGAACATCTGTTTGCGACCTATGTGCGTAACTCTGATTTTGCAGAGCAGATCATTTATGCAGGCCCAATGGGCTGCCAGACCGGATTTTATTTTCTGGTCAGAAATCTTGATCCGGCAGATGCCATTCGTCTTGTTCAGCAGACGATGGACTTTATTGCAGACTATCAGGACAGTGAAATCCCGGGCGTGAGCCGGATCGAATGCGGCAATTATCTGCTTCATGATCTTGAGGGTGCAAAGAAGATGGCGCGTACCATGCAGCCTGTTCTCAAGGATTGGACGGTCGAAGATCTGGTCTATAAAAAATAAATCGGGAAAAATCAAAATAATGCTTGCAATTCATCGAAAGGCATGATATTATATAAATACGACTGTAAGGCATAACCGGAAAGAGGTGAAACAACATGAAGCAGGGAATCCATCCCGATTATAAGCAGACGACCATTCGTTGCGCTTGCGGCAATGTCATCGAGACTGGCTCTACTAAGGAGAATATCGTAGTTGACGTTTGTTCGAAGTGTCACCCGTTCTTCACCGGTAAGCAGAAGCTGGTAGATACCGGCGGACGTGTTGATCGCTTTAAGAAGCGTTTCAATCTGGACAAGTAAGATCAAAACCATCGAAGAATTCACTTCGATGGTTTTTCTTGTATCAGGACTTGCGGAATTTATCTTGTTATATATCCTGTCCGTCATGGGCAGAAATACGAGGAACGATACCCCTGTTTTGTTGTGGCTCCATGGATGTTTGGGAGCAAGGAGGCGAATCCATCTATGATGAATGTAGTGGAAACCGAGCAGAAGCAGATCGAACGTGCGGTGCTGGTTGGACTTGCGTGCCATAATTTTACGGCAGAGCAAAATGCGGATGAAGAAACACTCCGCGAACTTGCAGCCCTCACGGAAACAGCCGGAGGCGAAGTTGCTGCAATGACGCTGCAGAACCGTCCGGCACCAGATGCAAAAACCTTTATTGGAGAAGGTAAGGTTGAGGAAGTCCGCCAGTTGGCAGAGGCAAACGAGGCAGAACTCATTATCTTTGACAATGAGTTGTCCCCGTCTCAGATGCGTGTGCTCGAAGAAATGACCAAAAAGACCGTTTTGGATCGCTCGGGACTGATCCTCGATATCTTTGCACAGCGGGCACGCACAGGCGAAGGCAAATTGCAGGTCGAGCTTGCACAATATCAGTATATCCTGCCAAGACTGGCTGGACTGGGGCAATCCATGAGCCGTCTGGGCGGCGGTATTGGTACGCGTGGTCCGGGTGAAAGCAAGCTCGAATCCGATCGCCGTCATATTCGGCGTCGGATCGATAAACTGAGGGCAGATCTCGAACAGGTGCGTCAGGTGCGTGCCGTACAGCGTCGTCAGCGCAAAAAGACCGAACTGCCGCTTGTGGCGATCGTGGGCTATACCAATGCTGGAAAGTCTACGCTGCTGAATTTGCTTACCGATGCAGGGATCGAGGCAAATGACCGCTTGTTTGATACCCTTGATCCCACCACAAGAAAAAAGCGGATCTCAGATACACAGGAGATCCTGCTGTCTGATACCGTTGGATTTATCCGCAAGCTGCCCCATCATCTGGTATCGGCGTTCAAGGCAACGCTGGAGGAGCTTGCCTATGCCGATTTGCTGCTGCATGTCGTGGATGTGTCAGATCCACAATGGGAACTGCATGCACAGACTGTGGATAAGGTCATCGAGCAGCTGGGGGCACAGGAGATTCCGCGCGTCATGGTCTACAACAAAGCGGACAAGTGTGAGGAACTGCCGCCTGCACATGACGGCGTGCTATTCTCTGCTAAGACGGGAGAGGGTACGGATGCACTCCTCTCTGCGATCGAGTACGCTTTGGGACGCGGTAAGCATGAAATGCAGCTGTGTATTCCCTACAGCGATGGTGCGGTGCTTGATGTGCTGCATCGTGAGGCACAGGTCACATCCATGGAATATGCAGAGAACGGGACCCTAGTGACCGTGATTGTAGACGATAAGCTGTGCGGCAGGCTGCAAAAGTATCAGGTGGAGTGAGATATGACAGCAGAAGAAAAAGATTATCTGATCCCCTTTGAGGCATACGCGGAAGACCGATTTGAGGAAAAACGCTCTAAATTTATCGGTAGATTGTGGCGTGTGGAAACGCCGGAAGAAGCTGTTGCAAAGATCAAACAGATGCGTGAGACCTATTGGGATGCCACACATCACTGTTATGCCTATATCCTGCGAGAAGGCAACCTCATGCGCTATTCAGATGATGGAGAGCCGCAGGGAACAGCGGGCATGCCCATGCTGGATGTCCTGCGTCATGAGGGGCTTGTCAATGTGTGCTGTGTGGTAACACGATATTTTGGCGGTACGTTGCTTGGAACAGGCGGATTGGTACGCGCTTATACCAAGGGGGTACAGGTTGCGGTCGCGGCTGCCGGCGTGCAGCAGATGAGTCGATTTGCCACCCTTCTGATCGCGTGCCCCTATAATATGCTCGGTGTCGTACAGCAGGTGCTGCCCGAACATGGATGTTCGGTTGAGGAGATCGACTACGGCGTGGATGTCACTCTGACTGTGATCCAGCCGGTGGGAATGTTGGACACGCTCAATCAGGCACTTGCAGATGTGACATCGGGAACAGTTTATGCGGAATGTATGGATATCTCGTTCCGCGGTCGTCGAATCAAGTGAAATATATACAATAAATACAACAAATTTTTGTTGAATCATACAAAGCTGCGCGTTTATAGAAAAAAATCAAAAAAAGCAGATAATTTTGCGGAAAATGCATATCTATATAATAGAGGTTTTTTCTGTAAGGATGGGAAAGGAGGCGATTCCTCGATGACCATACGAGAACAACGTGAGCAGCTGGAACACCGCACCCTGTCCGCGTGGGCAGCCTGTGCGGATGCTTCCAAAGGCAGGCAGATCCCCATCGAGCCGTGCACGATCCGTACCTGCTATGCAAGAGACCGCGATCGCATCATTCATTCCAAGGCATTTCGGCGGTTGGCGAACAAAACACAGGTATTCATTGCACCGGAAGGTGATCACTACCGAACACGCCTGACGCATACCTTGGAGGTTTCCCAAATCGCGCGGACGATCGCATGTGCACTGCATCTCAACGAAGACCTGGTGGAAGCGATTGCACTGGGGCATGATCTGGGGCATACTCCGCTTGGTCATGCCGGAGAACGGGCACTCGATACCATTTGCAAAGAAGGTTTTCGGCACAATGAGCAGAGCGTGCGCGTAGTGCGGCTGATTGAACCGCTCAATCTGTCTCATGAGGTGCTCGATGGCATCCTGTGCCATACCGGAAGCGCGAAAGCACAAACGGCGGAGGGACGGCTCATTCATTATGCAGACCGGATCGCCTATGTCAATCATGATCTGGATGATGCGATTCGTGCAGGACTGTTTACAGAGCAGGAGATCCCACGGGAGATCCAAATGGTTTTGGGTACAAGCCATGGAAAGCGTGTGGATACGCTGGTGCGCGCTGTGATTGCGTATGGAGAGGCACATGCAGAGGTAGGGATGGACACTGAGACTGAGCAGGCTATGCTGGCACTGCGGCGGTTTTTGTTCGAGCGGGTGTATGATTCGAAAGCCGTAGATCAGGATGGGCGGGCTGTTTGGATGCTGCATGAACTCTATGCATATTACCAGACACACTTTGAACAATTACCTGAGACCTATCGTGCGTTGGCAGGCAAGGGAGACAGTCAGGATCGTATCGTCTGTGACTATGTTGCGTCTATGACCGATCGCTATGCGATCACCTGCTGTAAGGAAATATTTTTGCCGCGCACATGGAACCATACATAAAAACATCGTGATGCAGCAGATCTTTGTTTTGGAAGGAGGTTGGATAGATGGCGATCGATCATGCATTTTTGGATGAATTGACCGCACGGAATGATATTGTGGAGGTTGTATCGCGTTATGTGGTGCTCAAGCGTCAAGGCGCGAACTACTTCGGACTCTGCCCCTTCCATAATGAAAAATCTGCATCATTTTCCGTTTCTCCGGATAAGCAGATCTATCATTGCTTTGGCTGCGGCGCAGGCGGCGGAGTCATCAACTTTATCATGCGAGCTGAAGGGCTGGAATTTCGGGACGCGGTACAGTTTTTAGCAGACCGGTCAGGACTGAAAGTTCCCCAAAATCAGATGGACGCAGGAGCAGCACAGCGCAGAGAGCGTTTGCTGACCTTGATGAAAGATGCCGGACGATTTTATTATGATACGCTGTGGCAGCCGGAATATACACCGGTTCAACAGTATTTTGCCCGGCGAGGTTTGACGAAAAAAACCATGAATCGCTTTGGCTTGGGATATGCGCCAGATTCTTTTCATCAAACAATGGACGCGATGCAAAAAAAAGGATATACTAAAGAGGAGCTTGTTGCCGCAGGACTTGCCGTTAAAAACGAGAAGGGTGCGATATATGACAAGTTTCGTGGACGTGTGATGTTCCCGATTATTGATGTGCGCGGTCAGGTGGTTGCTTTTGGCGGACGCGTGATGGATGATTCCAAGCCCAAATATTTGAATTCGCCGGAAACAACGATATTCCATAAGGGTCGCAATCTCTTTGCCCTCAATCTGGCAAAGAAAACCACGCAGGATTATTTTATCTTGGCAGAAGGGTATATGGATGTCATAGCACTGCATCAGGCGGGCTTTGACAGTGCAGTTGCCAGTTTGGGCACAGCACTGACGGAAGAACAGGCGCGTATGATCGCACGGTACACCAAAAAGGTGGTCATCTCGTATGATGCGGATGGTGCCGGTCAGGCAGCGGCGCAGCGTGCGATCGATATTTTGAAACGCGCTGATCTGCAGGTGAATGTCCTGCGTATTCCGAATGCAAAAGATCCGGATGAACTCATCAAGACCAAGGGAGCAGATGCGTTTCGACGGTTGATCGAGCACAGCGAGGGGCACAACGCCTACCGCCTCGATCGAATTGCGGACAAGTATGATCTGACTGAGGATGATCAGCGCATTGCATTTATACAAGATGCGGCGCGGATGCTCGCTGCCATTGATGGGGCAGTAGAGCGTGAGGTTTATATGGGACGCACGGCGAAGATGGCTGGCATCACACCGGAAGCACTCAGCATTGAGGTGCGGCGTGCGCTCGATATCCGCCGCAAGCAGCGATCCAATGCAGAGCACCGTACCGTGCGCGCGGTGGCACAGAATGCACAGCCCAGAGATCGCATGCTGCGCTATCCCGATATTCGATCGGGACGCGCGGAAGAAGGGGTGCTTGCTCTGTTGTTTACAGAGCCGTCGCTGGTGCCCGTGATCACAAAGCGGCTGCGTCCGGCGGATTTTTCCGCTCCTGTGCTGGCAAAAATTTACACACATGCGTTGGAGCTGGAAGCGCAAGGAATTCCAGTTTCGATTGCCGGATTTGAGGGGTATTTAGAGGATGGAGAGCTGGCTCTGCTTTCCGAGATTCTGTCCAGACCCCTGACTCCATTGGAGGGACGGCAGAGGGCGCTTGATGATTACATAGAGATCATGGAGGAGCGGCGTACCCAGCGAATGCTGGAGCAGCCGCCATGCGAAGGTGGAGAAGATCCAATGATTACCTTTTCCAAAATGAAAGCAGAAAAAATGGGAGGCAAATAAGATATGGCAAGTGCAGAACAGTTGGCTCAGCAGATGCAGGTCGTAAAGGATCTGCTGGCAAAGGGGAAGAAGAACAGCAAGCTGACACTCAAGGAGATCGCAGATGCACTGTCTCCGCTAGAACTGGATACCGATCAGATCGATAAAGTCTACGAGATGCTGGAAAATGAGGGCATTGAGATCGAGGGCGCAGGTGTGCTGGATGTTTCCATCGGGGAAGATGAGGAGTTTGAAGCAACCAGTGTCGAGGAAGTGCCGGAAGAAGAACTCGTGGACACCTCTGCTCTGGCAGAAGGCTTCGCGATCGATGATCCGGTACGCATGTACCTCAAAGAGATCGGTAAAGTAGATCTGCTTTCGCCAGAAGAAGAAGTGGATCTGGCACAGAAGATGCTGGAGGGGAATCAGGCGGCCGAGAAGCTGGATGCAATGACGCAGCCGGGGGCAGTGTCTGTCAGTGCAGATGAGATCGCTGCACTGGGTAAGGCGGTCAAGGCTGGTGAGCGCGCGAAGAAGCGTCTGGCAGAGGCAAACCTTCGTTTGGTCGTCTCGATTGCAAAGCGTTATGTGGGGCGTGGTATGTTGTTCCTCGATCTCATTCAAGAGGGCAATCTGGGTCTTATCAAGGCGGTGGAAAAATTTGACTGTACCAAGGGCTTTAAGTTCTCGACCTATGCAACTTGGTGGATCCGTCAGGCGATCACGCGCGCGATCGCGGATCAGGCGCGTACCATTCGTATTCCGGTACACATGGTAGAGACCATCAATAAGGTCATTCGTGTATCCCGTCAGCTGCTTCAGGAGCTGGGACATGACCCGTCTCCCGAGGAGATTGCGGCAGAAATGAATATGCCGGTCGATCGCGTGCGTGATATCCTCAAGATCGCGCAGGAGCCAGTCTCTCTGGAGACCCCGATCGGTGAGGAGGAGGATTCCCATTTGGGAGACTTTATTCCGGATGACGATGCACCGGAACCGGCAGAGGCGGCATCCTTTATGCTGCTGAAGGAACAGCTGGTAGAGGTTCTCAAGACGCTGACTCCGCGTGAGGAGAAGGTTTTGCGCCTGCGCTTTGGCATCGAGGATGGTCATACACGCACACTGGAGGAGGTTGGAAAGGAGTTCAACGTCACCCGTGAGCGTATCCGTCAGATCGAGGCAAAGGCACTGCGCAAACTGCGGCATCCGAGCCGATCCAAGAAACTCAAGGATTTCCTGAACTGATCTGGAAAAACGTGGTACAAATATGTACCACGTTTGAG
>JAHHRO010000068.1 GCA_020025755.1 Butyricicoccus sp.
TTTGCTCCAATAAAAAACAGCGAAAAGCCTTTTTCTACAAGCTGAAAGAGCCGCATCTGCGGCTCTTTTTCGGTTTGTCCAAAAAGATTTTCAGGTTACGGGGTCGGGGGAGCTTCGCCTGCATCGCTGCTCTCCAAGGTCTCTGTGATGATGCTTTTCATGATATCCTTGGTCAGAGAACCGGAGACATAGCCATATACCTTACCCTCCTTGTTAATCATAAAGGTCGTGGGGAAGGAACGGATGTGATAGTTGCGGAACACCTCGCCGGTCTCGTCGAATACGATGGGGAAGGTGTAGCCTTTATCCTTGATAAACTGGATCACCTGATCCTTGGGGATATCGTTGTTGAATGGATATTCGTCTGTGGAGGGATTGGCAACGCCGAGGAACACGACTTCATCTTCATTGAGTCCATATTCCTTGTAAAGCTCCTCGATATGGGGCATTTCGATGAGACAGGGGTTGCACCATGTTGCCCAGAAGTTCAGGAAGACGACCTTGCCCTTATAGTCAGACAGGGTGTGTGGATTGCCCTGTGCATCGGTCAGGGTGAAGTCAAAGGCATCCTGCAACGCGTCTGCCGCAGGCTCCTTCTTTTCGTCTGCCGGCTTTTCGGGATCTGTCTGCGGTGTGTCTGTGGCAGCCGGTGTTTGAGACGGCGCAGACGTTTCCACCTTTTGAGATACGGCGGACGTGCTGCCTGCCGCGTAGCGGTTCAGATAGCCAGAGATGCTGTTCATAAATCCGGTGAAGGTCATCAGACCAATGAGGATCAAAAGTACACCGCTGATTTTTACCGTGTATCGCAGGATCTTCTGCTTTGTCTTAAAGAAGTTGAGTACCTGACTGGTAAATAGACCCAGCAGCAGGAATGGCAGGATAAAGCCCAAAGAGTAGACCGCTACAAGCAGATTGCCCTGCAAGGCATTTTTAGAACTGGATGCAAGAATGAGGACAGAGGACAGTGCAGGGCCTACGCAGGGCGTCCATGCAAAGCTGAAGGTGAAGCCCATCACAAAAGCGAGTGCAGGGTTGACCTCCTTGCCGCTCAGATCCAGATGGAATTTGCGCTCCTGCTGGAGAAACCGGAAGTTGAAGATGCCAAGCTGGAAGCAGCCAAGCAGCACGATGATGATACCGCCGATGCGTGTGAGCAGCAGTTGGTGCTCATTGAGGAATGTACCAAGGGCGGTAAAGGAAAGTCCGAGCAGGAAGAATGTGCAGCAGATGCCAAGGGTAAAGCATACGGTATGAAAGAATACTTTCTTGCGCTCATACAGGATTGTGCCATCCGGCTGGGTGTGCCTTGCGTTGCCTGCCAGATAGGAAATATAAATGGGGATGAGTGGCAGGATACAAGGGGATAAAAATGAGAACAGACCCTCTAAAAAGACAAAGAGGAAGCTGATATGTGTGGAAGTGCTTAAATTTGAAAACATAGTGTCCTCCCTCTTACAGATGCTGTGTGATCAGATTTTCGATAAAGTCCCTGCTTTTCAGTCCAGTCACCTTTTGCAGAACCGCATTGTTTTTCCAGAAAACAAGGGTGGGGACGCTCATGATCCCGAATTGAATGGCAAGCTCTGGGTTGTCATCAACATTGATTTTTGCAATGGTAATTTTGGGATGGCTTTGGTCGATCGCCTCCAAGATCTGTGTGAGACTTTTGCATGGGGCACAAGTTGTTGCACCAAAGTCCAGAAGTACAAGTCCCTGCTGATTGTTCAATATATGTGTGGCATAAAGGTCAGTTTTGATGTCTACGATCATAAAAAATTCCTCCGATAAATATTCTGGTTTTGGACGGCTGGCATGATATTCCTATAAACATACTGGTGTAATAGGTTTCATTATAACAGTTCATCAAGGGATTGACAAGATATTCGGGAACAAAAGAGTTGTAATATTTGATGGGTTGCAGTATTATGGAAAAAGAGAGAAAACAAAAAAATTTTGATTTTAAGGAAATATTTTCGGAAAGGGAACATAAAAAATGAAATATGCAATTGTTTTTCAGTCAATGACAGGAAATACGCGGATGCTTGCAGAGAAAATTCAGGAGATTTTGCCCGAAGCAGACTGCGTTTATTTTGGAGAACCGAATGAAGCTGCACTGCAGGCAGAGCTTCTATATTGCGGCTTTTGGACGGACAAGGGAACCTGCCCAGATGAGATGGTAAGATTTTTGAAAATGGTACACGATCGCGCAGTATTTTTGTTTGGCACAGCTGGGTTTGGGGCAGACACCGCTTATTTCGATCAGGTTCTGTCCGCAGTGCGTCAAAATCTGGATGACACTGTGCAGATCACGGGAACGTATATGTGTCAGGGCAAGATGCCTGCGATCGTTCGGCAGGGGTATGAAAAAATGGAGGACTCCCCCAAAAAGCAGCTGCTGATGGAAAATTTTGATATGGCACTACAGCACCCAAATGCAGCTGATCTGCAGGCACTGTCGGCGTGCATTTTGCAGCAAAACGCATAGCACAGCTATATGGCGCAGAGACGGGCAGGTGCAAACTAGAAAGTCCGCTGCTTGCCTTTTCGGGCATTTTCAGATACAATAAAAGCAAAGGATTTTGTGTTTTTCAAGGAGGATACAGCATGGCAACTCAGGAGATTTGTCGCGTTGTCAGCAATACAGAGGTCGGAACCGGACTCTTTGCGCTGACGATGGAAGCACCGGTTTTGTGTGCGCAGGCACAGCCCGGTCAATTTGTTCATATCACTTGCGGAGAGGGGAACCTGCTGCGCCGCCCGATCTCGATCTGTGATGTGCAGGATGATAAAATGGTCGTCGTATTTCAGGTCAAGGGGGACGGTACAGCATGGCTGGCAAAGCGTCGCGAGGGAGATACCCTTGATGTGCTGGGTACATTGGGGCAGGGCTTTCAGATGGAGCAGCTGGGGGCACGTCCGGTCTTTATCGGCGGCGGCATCGGTGTTCCGCCCATGCTGATGACCCTGCGTGCAGCCAAGGAAAATGGTGCACAGCCTGAGGCGATCTTGGGCTTCCGCAGTAAAAATATGGTCATTCTGGAGGATGCGTTCCGTGCGCTTGCAGAAACCCATATCTGTACCGATGATGGAAGCTATGGTGTGCCGGGATTTGTAACGGATATCCTCAAGATGCACGCACATGAATTCACCTCGATCTGTGCCTGCGGCCCCAAACCCATGCTGCGTGCGATCGCGCAGATCGCGGAGGAGCAGAACATCCCGTGTCAGGTTTCGATGGAGGAACGCATGGGATGCGGTATCGGTGCATGCCTTGTATGTGCATGCGAACTGAAACTGCGCGATGGCGAAGAAGGTGTAAGATATGGCCATGTATGCAAGGACGGGCCGGTATTTGACAGCAAGGAGGTCGTTTGGTAATGGATCTGCGCGTAAATATTTGTGGGGTAGAGCTGAAAAACCCCATCACAACGGCCTCAGGTACCTTTGGCTTTGGACATGAGTATGGAGAATTTTTCAATCTGTCCATGCTGGGCGGCGTTGGCGTCAAGGGCTTGACCCCGACCGAGCGTCTGGGCAATCCGGCACCGCGCATTGCAGAAACTCCAATGGGTATCCTCAACTGTGTCGGCTTGCAAAACCCTGGCATTGATCGTTTTATTGAGGAGCAGATCCCGTTCCTGCGCCAGTATGATACCAAGATCATCGCCAATGTATCGGGCAATACCGTAGAGGAATACTGCGGCATGATCGAAAAGATCTCTGATGCCGATGTAGACCTCATTGAAATGAATATTTCCTGCCCAAATGTAAAGTGCGGCGGTATGGCATTCGGCACACAGCCGAAAATGGTCGAGGAAGTTGTGTCTGCGGCAAAACGCTATGCGAAAAAGCCGCTGATCGTAAAACTCAGCCCAAATGTGACCGATATTGCAGAGATCGCACGCGTGGCGGTGGATTCGGGTGCAGATGCTCTGAGCCTCATCAATACCCTGCTCGGGATGCGTATTGATGTGGACAGCCGCAAGCCGATCCTGTCCAACGTGATGGGCGGTATGTCCGGCCCTGCTGTGCTTCCGATCGCTGTTCGTATGGTATATCAGGTGCGTCAGGCGGTCGATGTGCCGATCATCGGCATGGGGGGTATCCGCACAGGACGCGATATCGTGGAGATGATGCTGGCAGGTGCGGACGCGATCGCGATCGGAACGGCAATGTTTGCAGATCCGATGGCACCGGTCAAGGCACTGGATGAACTCAAGGCATATATGCAGCAGCATGGCATTGAGAAGGTGACCGAACTGACAGGAGCTGTGCAGCTATGACAACGGTTTATCTCATTCGTCATGCCGAGGCGGAGGGTAATGTATACCGCCGCTGTCATGGACAGTATGACAGCCTGCTGACCGAGCGGGCACCGGCACAGCTGGAATGTTTGACGGAGCGTTTTTCTGATGTGCCGCTTGATGCAATCTATGCGTCGGACTTATATCGTGCACGCCATACAGCAAAGGCGATTGCAGACCGGAAGGGCATGAAAGTTCGCGTGCGCAAGGTGCTGCGCGAGATCGACATGGGCGATTGGGAGGATTGGGCTTGGGCAGTGCTCCCATATTGTGCGCCGGAATTGTATGCCAAGTGGCAGACACGCCCTTGGGAGTGTCACATTCCCAATGGGGAGAGTGTCATCGAAGCAGGCGACCGTGTGCTGGCTGGGATTTTGAAGCTGGCGCAGGAATGGGATGGGAAAACCATTGCGGTTGTCAGCCACGGGTCTGCGATCCGCTCCATTTTATGCCGTGTATTGGGATATGAACCGGAACAGATCGGGGAGATCGGATGGGGAGACAATACCTGTGTAGCAAAGTTTGAGATCACAGAGGGTAAGGTCGACCCCCTCTATTGGAATGATGCTTCCCATCTGCCTGAGGAGCTTTCAACCTTTGCAAAGATCGGTTGGGTCAATTGTTATGGAACTCCGATGAGTGTACAGGCTTGGTATCGTCCCTACGATCCCAAGAATCAGGCAGACAGAGACCTGCTGCTGACCTTTGCACGCGATCTGTACAAGAATGCATACGGTTCTACAGAAATGCTTGATGAAGCGGCATGGCTTGCGGAGACTGACCGCATGGTGGAAAAATGCGAGCGGGCGGTCACCATTGGCATGGTGGAGGAGGAGCCGGTCGCACTCGTCAGAATGAATGTATGTGACGAGAGTGAACCGGATGTCGGGATGGTCGGCTCGTTTGTCCTGCGCGATGCGTACCGCGGTACCGGTATGAGTGGTCAGATTCTGGGGCAGGCGATCTCGGTATATCGTGAACTGGGCAAGTCCTATTTGTGCGCGTGTGTGGCAGAGCATAATGTGCGTGCGCAAGGCTTTTATCAGAAGTATGGCTTCGTAAATCAGGGTGAAGTACACAAGCCGGAGGGCATCCACTATAAGATGATGAAAAAAATCAAGGTGGAGACCCTTGCGGAAGAAAAAGATGATTTTATCATAGAAGATTAAAGTATATTTGCACATAAGGAGTATATTATGAAAAAGTCGATTCGTTTTCTGCTGATGCTTGGTTTGAGCGTGGTATGCAGTGTGCTGACTTTTGTGATCACTTCTTTTACAGATACGCTGAGTGAGGAAATCGTATTTTCTCGCATCCGTAATATCATGAGCGCGGATAAAGGTCAAATAACTGTATTGCCTGATGGAGAAGTGATACAATATCGTGCAGATCAGGGCGATATCGTTGATGTCACTTTATTCTATGATGGCAGAACACGTTATGAGTATTATTGCTGCGATACAGAAAAAATTTATTCTTTTTATGATGATCGAATCAATATTGATATTGATTCGATGAATACAAATGTGCAGAGCATTGAAATGGAAGTGTTTGATGCAGCGGCATACAGGAAACGGCATAAAAAGACAGAAAGAAATGATTTTATCTGAGAAAATGAAAAATGCGTGGTACCATTGATGTATCACGCATTCTTTTTTCACTTGTTTTATTTGGGAGGGCACTGGCAATGAATGTACAGATCGATATTTCAAACACCTTGCTCAGAACAGAACGACTCATTTTACGTCCATGGAAGCAAAGTGATTTGGATGACTTTTTTGCGTATGCTTCCGTAGACGGCGTCGGACAAATGGCAGGTTGGCTGCCACATGAAACAAAAGAAGTCTCGCAGATGATTCTCGATCTGTTTATAGAGGGAAAACGAACCTTTGCACTGGAATACCAAGGCAAAGTGATTGGCTCGATTGGAATCGAAGAATATGTTGAGGCTGAACTTCCGGAGTGTCAGAATTTTCAAGGACGCGAAATTGGGTATGTGCTTTCGAAAGAATACTGGGGACAGGGGCTCATGCCGGAAGCGGTTCGGAAAGTGATTGACTATTTATTTGATGAGGTACATCTTGATTTTATTGCATGTGGATATTTTCTGAGAAACCAGCAGTCTGCGAGGGTGCAGGAAAAATGTGGGTTCTCCTTTGTGAAAGAGGTTGTGCACACAACCGGATATGGAACAAAAGAGGCAACCAATTTGAATATTCTATGGGAAAAGGATGATTGCGAAAAGAATAGATCACATAGGATTTGTATTTAGGTACAGAATAAAAGTACCAATATGAGGAAAATCATTTGGTACTTTTTATCGTATATTCTTGGGTCAGCGGAGACGTTGGGAATCCAAATAGCCCTGTAAAATCAGAGTTGCAGCAACGGCATCTACATTTTTGCGGTGCTGCTTGGCTTTTTTGCCAGCCTGATGCAGAATCTGGTGTGCTTCAACCGTGGTGCGGCGTTCATCCCACAGAATAACAGGTACGCCGGTCTGTGCGGTGAGATCGTCTGCAAGCTGTGCACACTTTTCTGCACGCTCACCAATAGAGCCGTCCATATTTTTGGGATAACCCAATACAATGCGCTCGATTTTATTTTCACGGATGAAAGCCGTGAGTTTTTCGAGGAGTTTATCGCGATTCCATTCAGAGATGACGGACGGAGAACCGGCAAGCAGTCCGGTGGGGTCGGAAGTGGAAAGCCCGGTGCGGGCGTCTCCGTAGTCGATACCTAAGATCTTCAAAAGTTTGTCCTCCTTACAGGGAAAATCAATGGGGAAAGTTGTTGTTTTTGCCATTATAGCACAGAGGGATACGTTTGTATAGAGAAGGGGATTGAGCATCTGTCTGATTTTTATTTCTGCAAAATGATTTGCTTCAGAGTAAACAGTAACGTTTTTGGGGGAATCCGTTGGTTTTTTCTTTTCTGCTAAAAAGATTTGCTTCGAGAAGCAGAGAAACGTGTCGCGGCCGCGCGACGGCGGCATAAGGGCTGGACACCTTACGGTTTCCTTGCCCTTATGAATCCCGCCCTTCCCTTCCATCCGGTGAAGAATGGCAATGCCCCAAGGGTCGTAAAGTATGAACTC
>JAHHRO010000069.1 GCA_020025755.1 Butyricicoccus sp.
CCCTCCAGCTGCTCACAATAGAGCACAGGGCCATCCCCACGATACTGTGGTACATATTCTACGCCTACTTTCGCAGTGAGCGTATACCAGCCCTTGTGCTTGATGGAAGCCGTATCTGCTCCCTTGCACAGGAAACCGACAAATTGTACATCATCTGCACAGCAGACCATTGCAAAGCGTCCGGGAACAAAGATGTGTTCCTTGTCGAAGTCATCCGGCTTGTACGCCATCGCCTTGAACTTCACGGTTTTACCCTCGTACTTTTCCGGACTGCTCGTCGCATCGACATACCACAAGCCGAAATCCTCATCCTTGATCTCAATAACAGGCGCGTCAAGATCGAACGGCTGCGGCATATTGTCGCGATAGTCCTCAGAGCCGCCGTTCACGTCATCAAGGAAGATGGTCGCACGCGGATTCATTGCGCGGATATTCTTTTGGTACAGCATCTGCTTGAGTTCATCGGTGCAGCGGTTGAAAACAATGAGGTCGGACATGGTGAGGTGCTCGAACATGCGTGCACCGATGTTGTTGGAATACAGTTCAAAGGTTTCGGCGTTGACGGTAGCAACGATCTGATAGATCGGCCACTCAGGCGGCAGCTTGCCCTCCAAAAAGCTGGCGATCTCCCACATGCCATTGAGCTCGATCAGCACGCGGTCAGGCTGATGCTTTTCTCCCAGATCACGGAAGAAGCGCAGCGTCAGTTCGGATGCATCCTCTACGGTCACAAGCTCTGTACGCGCAGCTTGCAGCAGGGTTTCATCGTATTCCTCTATGCCTTCCTCGCAGACGATCAGCAAGGAGCGTTCATCCTCGGTGAAGTCAGGGTCACGCAGGATATCTTGGATAAAAGAGGTTTTGCCGCTCTCCAGAAAGCCGGTAAACAGATAAACAGGAATTTCTCTCATGGCTTACACCCCAAACAGTTCTGCAATGCGGTCGGTATCCAGATCGGCACCGATGACGCATAGACGGCCGGTATAGTCGGGTGCACCGTGGCGGATCTCCGGCTGACCGGGAACGAAGTCGAAGTGGATCCAGCTTCCGTCTGGTGTTGGAACGATTCCCTTTGCGCGCAGAACGGTGCCAAGGGAGATATCACCCAGTGCGCCCAGAATAGAGGTCAGCTGCTCCTCCGTGTACTTGTGTGGCGTCTCCTGTCCCCAACTCTGGAATACCTCGTCTGCATGATGGTGGTGATGATCGTGATCGTGACAGCCACAGGTGCAGTCCTCTCCGTGCGCGTGGTCATGATGCTCGTGTACATGCTCATGGCAGCCGCAGTCTGCATCGTGGTCATGATGGTGGTGCTCATGCTCATGGCAGCCGCAGTCTGCATCGTGGTCGTGATGGTGGTGCTCATGCTCATGGCAGCCGCAGTCCGCATCGTGGTCGTGATGGTGGTGCTCATGCTCATGGCAGTCGTAGTCCGCATCGTGGTCGTGATGATGCTCGTGCGCGTGATGCATGATCTCGCTCAGCACCTCAGCAGACAGGGAATGGCTGTCCTCCATAACAGCGAGCAGTTGCTCGCCCGAAAGATCGTCCCAAGGGGTCGTGACGATGCGTGCGTTTGCATTGTGCTCGCGCAGCATGGAAACGACCTGCTCCAAACGGTCATCCTTGACAAACTGGGTGCGAGAGAGCAGAATCGCGCCTGCGTGCTCTACCTGATTGAGGAAGAACTCGCCAAAGTTTTTGATATACATTTTGGCTTTCTGTGCATCAGCAACGGTGACGAAGCTGTTGAGGGAGACCGGCTCGTGCTCTGCCACATTTTGAACGGCAGCGATCACATCGGACAGCTTGCCAACACCGGAAGGCTCGATAATAATACGATCGGGGTGATAGGTCTCGATGACTTCTTTCAGAGCCTTGCCGAAGTCGCCGACTAGCGTGCAGCAGATGCAGCCGGAATTCATTTCGGTGATCTGTACGCCTGCATCCTTGAGAAAGCCGCCGTCAATGCCGATCTCGCCAAATTCGTTCTCGATCAGAACGACCTGCTCGCCGCGCAGAGCCTCGGACAAAAGACGCTTGATGAGCGTTGTTTTACCGGCACCGAGGAAGCCGGAAATAATATCGATTTTGGTCATAAAAAAGACTCCTCTCTGAGTAGACAATATTTGTTAACCATATCATACCGCGATTGCGGCAAAAAAGAAAGGGGGTTTTTGTGAACAGTTCTAACATCTATGTGAAAATTTGAAGAAAGAAAAATACCGCCCAGACGGGTCTGGACGGTATCAAAAAATATACTCAGAATTTATCCACGCAGGCACGCAGTACAGTCGCTGCGATCTCACCTGCAACAGAAGCACCGCCGCCGCCATTTTCGACCAGCACGATAAATGCATAAGGGTGGGCAGGATCATCGAGGAAGCCGGTAAACCAAGCGTTTGGACGCTTGCCGCCGCCGACCTCTGCCGTACCGGATTTTGCACCGATAACCATTTCACGGAAACGCTCCTGTCCGTATTTTTGCACGACGTTGTTTTTCATCATCGCTTTGACCTGTGCTGCAATATCAGGCTCGATCAGTGTGTCGGTCTGCGTAGTCGTAGACCATGAGGAGGGGAGACCGGTATCCATGCTGGTGACGCTGGAAATCAGCCGCGGAACAGCCGCTTTGCCGCCGTTTGCGACAGCACCCATAAAGGTCATCATATTGGCTGGGGTGACGGTATCGGTATACTGTCCAACACCCGACCAGCCCAGCTGTCCCTTATCTGCCTTTGATACATCGTACTTGCCAGCAGCCGTCATGATCCCGCTCACTGATATTCGGTTGGTAAGTCCAGCCTTTTGGACATGCTGGGTCATCTTTTCCGCCCCGATTTCCGCTGCAAGCTGTGCAAATACACCGTTGCAGGAATTGGCAAATGCGGACTGGATATCCATTTCGCCGTGCGGCTTGGGGCAGGTGATGATCGAGCCGCCGACCTCGGTTTCGCTGGTACAGCGGAACGAGCGGGTTTTCAGATCGGGGAGCTCCTCAAGTGCGGCAGTCAGTGTGACAGTTTTGAAAATGGAACCTGGAACCTGCGCGGAGGACAGCAGACGGTTGAGGTAAACGCCTTCATAACGATCTTTGTCCGCGCCAGATATATCGGGTGGATCTGTGGGATCAAAGGACGGATTGGAGACCATGCAAAGGATCTCACCGGTGGTATAGTCGTAAACGCCGACTGTGCCCTGCCGGCCATCCAGTGCTTTATAGGCGGTCACATTGACACCTGCGTCTATCGTGAGAGCAAGCGTATGCTTGCGGCCAATGGGGGAATAACCTCCGGTTATGAGGTTATAGCCGGAAAGGTTATCGGCAAACGCCGTCAATGCGCCTGTGCCGATGTTGCCTTTGGGATCTCCCACCGCATGCAGAGTCGCCTTTCGCACGGTTGCATCCGGATAAAAGACGCGATTGCCGTCCTTGACTTCGGTCAGGATATCGCCGTCACGATCGGTGATGGTGCCGCCGATGAGCTGACCGCTATTGTCATACATGTGCCGATTGAATGGATAAGAGGCCCATGTGCTTGCGTTGGTTACATACTGAAAGCAGAACAGTCCCAGACCGGCGATCAGTGCAAGCGCAAGCAGCAGGCATAGTACGGCTCGCCGCTCAATCTTCCTCATAATATTCGTCCTCCTCGTGTTTCAGTTCGCGCCGTGAGGGCAGGCGAATGGCAAAGCTTGCATTTTGTCGGGTATCCGATGCCTTCAAAAAGGCGAGCAATCCCCAAGAGGCGAGCATAGAGGTACCGCCGTTGGAAAGGAAGGGGAAGGTAACGCCGGTCAGCGGAAGGATATCGACTGCACCGAATACATTGAGACAGGTCTGAAAGACCATGAGCGAGGTTGCGGCACAAGCGGCAATGGTATAGAAACTTGAACGCCCTGCGCGGCAGGCGCGCACGGCAAAGACTGCGAGCGTTACGATGCAAAGTACGGCGAGGATGGCGATGATGAGTCCCCATTCTTCGCAGACTTTACAGAATACCATATCCGTATCCGCGGCGGCAACGCGCAGCCATCCGTTTCCTGCGCCAACGCCGACCATACCACCGGATGCTGCGGCAGTCAGAGAGTGGGTCTGCTGGAAGCCTGTATTATAGACATCCTCCCAAATATGTCCCCAGCTTGCAAAACGCCGCATGACATGGGGCTTGACGGATAGGAGCACAAGCACGCCGGCACCACAGCCGCCGCAGATGAGGGCGAGGGTCGTCCAGTCACCTGAGCGCAAGAACGCGATGACGATGAAGGTCACAAAGAAGATCGCGGCTGCACCAAAGTCGTTCATCAGTGCCAGACAGCCCAGACAGATGAGGGTCAGTGCCATAAACAAGCCAAGGTTTTTCTTGCGGAACAGGCGATCGAGTGTCGCGGCACCGGCAAAGATATAGCATACCTTCGCAAGCTCTGAGGGCTGAAGAGACATACCACCAAAGGTGATCCAGTTTTTTGCACCGCCATCAGAACTGCCCAGTACAAGCGTTGCAGCAAGCAGCAGGATGGCAAGCACTGCCATTGGGCGGCGTAAAAAGTTTGCGCGGCGCAGGTCGCGCAGAAACCACCCAAGAATCAGAAAGCCGATCAATCCGAGAACGATGGCGGCAAACTGCTTGAATACCGAAGACGGGGCAAAGGATGCCGTGACGGACAGGCTCAGGGTGCATAAGAAAAAGGCGATGATCTCCATTTCAAAGCCAACGCGCCGGAAGGCACGCAGGGTCAGGCAGTAGATCCACATGAGCGCAGTCATGCCAAGGAAGATGAGCGGCAGGGCAGGGTCTGCGCGGTCTCCTGTAGAGATGATGAGCTGAATACAGGTGAGTACCTGAAAAAAGGTCATCAGGATGAGCAGTCCCCAAGGCGAAACAGGGCGGTCCTGTGCCGCGCGGCGTTCCATCCGTGCTTTTTTCTCATCTGCGGAGACCGGCTCCAGATGTGCGGAGATATCTGCAAAGGTGATCTTATCCCCGAATTGCACGGGAAGAGCATCTTCTGCGGGAACGGTGCGCCTTTTTACATAGGTACCGGAGGTCGAGCCGAGGTCATAGATTTTCCAAGTATCATCCGGCTGGCGGATGAGTGCGGCATGTGTACGAGAGATCGTGGGGTCATCAATTACCACATCAGCGGTTTTCTGCCGCCCGATGATATTTTCCCAGTGGGTCAGCGGTACGCGCTGGTCACCGGAAAAAGTGAGGTAGCCCCAAACTTCTGCGGTGTGTTTGACGGATAATAGAGAACGAATGGCGGACACGAGAATCAGAAGACCGAGCACGGGCAAAACAAAACGGATTACCGTCGTATACCAAACACCAACCATAGGCATTTGCTGTACGAAACCGTATAACCCGTCCATGCCGGATTGCAGAGACGCGTGCAGTGCCGCTAAAAATTCAGACAATCAAAGGTTCCTCCCTTCATTGGGGTCAAATGGGTTATTTGATATATCATTATAGCACAGCGGCAGGGAAGCGTAAACTGTGATTTTTTATTAAGAGGCAACTTTGCAGGGGAGAACGGATCGGGCAGCATGAGAAGAAAGGGGATCGGATATTTGATACAGACGCAAAAATATTGCCGGAAATCACGGCGTCATGGTTGAAGTCGGCAAAAAATATGATATCCTTTTAGAAGTGGCTGGTAAACGTGCGGCAAAGACGATACATTTGCCGAATACGGTTTTGCCATAACAGAAAAATATCTATATTGGGGGGATTCTCATGGGGCGTATGCTGCGTGATCGGGCGTTTTATCGGATGTTTGCGGTGCTGACGCTTTCGCTGGCACTGCAAAATCTGCTGACCTATTCCGTGAATTTGGCTGATAATATTATGCTTGGACGTTTTTCTCAAGATGCACTCTCCGGTGCTTCGCTCTGCAATCAGCTGCAATTTTTTTTGCAGATGCTGGTGCAGGGTGTCGGAGAGGGTGTGGTCGTGCTGGGAACGCGGTATTGGGGCAAGCGGGAGCTTGAACCAGTGCCCCATATCATCGGGGCAGGGGTGCGCTTTGGGGTCGGGATCGCGGTCATCCTGTTTTTGGCAGCTTTGTTCTTTCCGAACCAGATCCTGCGCATGATGAGCAGGGATGCAGTCATTCTGGAGCAGGCGGCAGCGTATTTGCAGATCATCTGTTTTTCTTATGTGATTTTTGCGCTGACCAATATGCTGACAGCTTCCCTGCGTGCAATCGGGATCGTAAAGTTGGGGTATATCATATCGGCATCTACACTCTGCATCAATATCTGTCTCAACTATATTTTGATCTACGGGAATTGTGGTGTACCTGCATTGGGCATCCGCGGTGCGGCGATCGCAACACTCGTTTCGCGCATGGCAGAGCTTGTCATCGTAGTATGGTATCTGCGCACGCGAGAGCGTACATTGTGCCTTACGGTGCGCAAGCTGCTCTATATTGATGGAAGCTATGTGCGAGACTATATCACAGTAGCACTCCCTGTCCTGATCACGCAGGCACTTTGGGGATTTTCTTCGATCGTGCAGACCGCCGTTTTGGGGAATATGCAGGACGCTGGGCGTATTCTGCCAGCCAATTCGATTTCTGTACTGGTATTTCAGATCTTATCGGTCGTTGGATATGGAGCGGCAAGTGCAGCAGCGATTTTAACGGGAAAAACGCTGGGAGAAGGGAGAAAGGATAAAATTGATCGCACAGTATTCACACTTCAGGTGCTTTTCTGTGGGATCGGCGTGGTTACGGGGCTTTTGATCTGGATGTCACGCGTGCCGGTACTCCGGATCTATGATACGTTATCGCCTGAGGCGGCAGGGCTGACAGGGCAGTTTATCACAGTGCTTGCCCTGACCTCGGTTGGGACGTGCTATCAGATGGCGGCAGACTGCGGTATTCTGCGCGCAGGCGGCGATACTCGATTTGCGATGTGGAACAATATGGTGTTTACATGGCTCATCTGCCTGCCCTGTGCAGCACTTTCTGCATTCGTGTTCCATTTTTCGCCTGTGGTCGTGTTTTTCTGTCTGAAAATGGATCAGATCGGGAAATGCCCCATTATTTTTCTGCGCGTATGCTCACGTAAATGGATCAAGCAGATCACACGGACATAAAAGTGAAAGAGCCGCCTTTCGAATCCCTCCTTCAGGAATGAAAATGAAAAAGACTGGAACAGAATTCCAGTCTTTTTTTGGCGGAGAATGGGGATTTGCTTTTCTGCGGAAAAGCCACGGCGGTTGCAATATGCCACTGGCATATTGCCAAGAGCCGCCTTTCAAATCCCTCGTTTAGAAATAAAAACGAAAAAGACTGGAACAGAATTCCAGTCTTTTTTTGGCGGAGAATGGGGATTTGCT
>JAHHRO010000007.1 GCA_020025755.1 Butyricicoccus sp.
CATAAACGGCTGTGTAATGTATTTTCAGCTAATAGAGCAATCAGCCCCGTAAGGTGTCCAGCCCTTATGCCGCCGTCGCCGGCGCGACACGTTACTCTTTGCTTTGAAGCAAATTCTTTTAGCAGAAAGAAAAATCCTACGGACGATTCTAAAAACATCTCCCTTACTTCTGGGAGCAAATCATTTCGCAGAAATGAAAATCCAACGGATTTCCCAAAAAGAAAGAACCGGTCTGCACAGAAATGCAAACCGGAATGCTTATCGCATGATAAAATCTCGTATGTGCCCGATCACCTCCGCTGTCTTAAAGCGGAAACTCGTCCCATGGCACAAGGCATCTTGGGGTGCCTGCGCCGCGCTGGTACAGAGCGGCGGAAACACCACGCACCACCAGTTGCGCCCGCTCGCCTGCCCAAGCCGCAGCTTCAGCCCAACATATCGCCCAGCCGGCAAGGAAAAGGTTTCATAGTTGCGTGTCGGATAATATTCCTCTGCAATCTGTGCAGAAAGACTATAAGGCGCGTGACCCTCCACCAAAACGGCGTTTGCATGGTCGGTGATCTCCTGCAAATGATCGTGCAGGCGATCCCTCACCTCCTCCTGCCCCTGCGCATCTTGCACAAGCGGCTGGACGATTTCCAAGATTTCATCGCGCACCTTGATTTTGAGTGTCTGATCGGCTACGCTGTCCGAATTTGCAATAACGTGCAGCCTGAGCAATCCATCTGCAAGGCTCTGCTGTTCGGTTGCCACCCAAGCTGCGTACCCAAATAAAATGGCAAGCATACCACAAAGGGTAAGTTCGATCCGTCGCATGTTTCTGTCCTCCGTCCTCTTGTCTGAGAACAGTATGGGCAGGAACAACGGAAAATAAACCTAAAATATGGAAAATTTTTCCAAATCGGCGCAGTCACACCTGAAATGCAGTCAGATAGGTCTCTGTAAACTCACGGCGAAGGGCTTCATAGGCTGCCTTTGCAGCCTCCTCCCTGCGGAACAGTCCAAAGGTGGTCGGGCCGCTGCCGCTCATGACCGCGCCCTCTGCGCCGCAGGAAAACAGAACGTCCTTGATGTGCCCGATCTCCTCATGCTTTTGTGCGATCACGTTTTCCATTACATTATAGAGACGATGGCACAGACCGTTATAATCGCCCATACGCAAAGCCGCAACGAGACCCGCCGTATCCGGATGCACGGGCAGATTGCCGCCATTCATTTTTGCATACACGTCAGGTGTGGAAACAGAAAAATCCGGTTTGCACAATACGATATGCGCCTGCGGCGGTGCAGGGATGGGGGTCAGCTTTTCGCCGATCCCCTCGGCAAGCATCGTGCCGCCGCACAGACAGTATGGGATATCCGCACCCAGCTGAACACCCATTTTGCACAGTTTTTCCAGAGAAAACCTTGTCCCATACATCTGATCCAGTCCCTTGAGCACAGCGGCTGCATCGGTACTGCCGCCTGCCAGCCCTGCCGCTGCCGGAATACGCTTGACAAGGTCGATATGTAAACCAGCGCAGTCGATCTTTGTCTCCGCAAAGAACAACTTTGCCGCCCGTACTGCCAGATTGCGGTCATCGGTCGGGATATAGGAACGATCACAGGATAGGGTAATACAGCGCGATGTATTTGGAGTCAGGGTCACATCGTCATACAGGGTGATCGAGTCCATGAGCATACGCACGGTGTGATATCCGTTGGGCAACTTACCTGTGACATCTAAGCTGAGGTTGATTTTGGCATACGCCTTTCGTGTGATGGATTCCATCTGCGCTCTCCTTCCCTTTTGGGGTCTCGCCCCATAGATCAGCGTTTTTTCTTCTTCGGCTCTGGCAATTCCGGATACATAGCTTCCAGCAATTCCCTCAGAAATGCAGGGTCTTCCATGCGCTCTACAAGGAGCATTTCCTTTGCCCCCTCGTATGGCAGCTCCAGCGGTGCTTCGGGCATCAGGGCACGCGCCGCCGCAGTAGGCTTGATGAGGAACCGATCGTCATAAAGTCCACCGATGACCTTATCCTTATAATAGACGATATATCCCCCCATCATCGCACGCATCCGGACCTCTCCGATGGGTGCAAGCTGCTCCTGAATGAATGCCTGATAGGTCTTGCTTGTCGCCACGGGATCACACCCCTCTTTTCTGTTTGTTGCTTTCAGTATAGCAAAAAAAGAAATGCCTTACAAGTATCCTGTGTGTTTCACGCCATGAGCGTCCGGAAATATCTTCCAGTATTGCTGTGTGCCTGCTTCCATGCATAGATCGATATAGGAGGCTGAAAATCGCTGGAAGCATGCGTATTGCAGGTATCCTTTAGAAATGGTTTTATATTTTGTTTTTTATGTTCCTAGGTTTTGTATGATTGGTTCTCTGCCTACGCGCTTTCCTTTCCGGTATCTTAGAGCCAGATGCCCCAAACTTTCGGGATCTGCAAAAAAGCCGGATCGGGGAAATGCCCTGTACCGCGTCAACCATATCAGCTGGTGGAAAGAGGAGCTGCCCAGTGCCGAAGAAAGTGTCAGAGCCAGTTTTTACGGTAACTGGCTCTGTTGGCAGCGGAGCTGTGCTCTTTTGCAGCGGCTTATGATCTCCCTGTGTCCCCCTCGGCATAGGACACGCAGTTTTTTCCACGCTGCTTGGAGCGATACATGGCAGCATCTGCCGCTCTGTACAGGTGCTGATAGAGATCCATATCCTGTTCCGTAGAAAATGCAACACCGATACTGCAAGTAATCGAGACTTCGC
Organism: Butyricicoccus sp.; assembly: GCA_020025755.1. Lineage (GTDB taxonomy): Bacteria > Bacillota > Clostridia > Oscillospirales > Butyricicoccaceae > Butyricicoccus. Next base: position 2,750 of record JAHHRO010000007.1, read on the forward strand.
CTTTCGCGTTGGCATATGTTTTTCCGATCGTTTTCAGGATTTCTTTGGTTCGCGCTGTCACAAAATTCCTGTCTCTAAGTTTTGGCATGAAGATGACGAACTCGTCTCCACCCAGTCGGCTGACGCAGTCCGTCTGTCTGAATAGTCCGCTAAGTCCCTGTGCTACATCTTTCAGGCAGTTGTCGCCCTCAAAATGCCCAAGTGTATCATTGAGCAGCTTAAAATTATCCAGATCGAGCAGGATCATCGCACACAAGGTATTTTCCGCTGCATAGGTCTGTATGGCTGTCTGAAGTGCCTTGCGGTTGAACAATCCGGTCAGTGCATCGCGTTCGCTCAGATAAATGATCTTCTGTTCCTTGTCAAATGCCTGATAGTTGAGTTGACAGCAGCAAATATTGATACTTGTGGCGATCAGAACCATAAACAAACTATCAATGATGTAGAGATTCATCGCTCCAAGTCCCACCATATCGATATTCCTATACAGTGTGATTGCAATATCCACCAACGAGACAAATGTAATAATGGTGCAATATGTGCGGATATGTCCGATCAGTGTGACGGATGTTGAAAGAAGCAGACAGATAACGACTGTAAAGGAAATATATTCATCATATAGAAAGTATTGCAGTTCCATCAGCATCAGCACCTGAAAAATATTCAGATATGCGGCAGAAATCACATGCTTTCTATGTGTATTGAAATATCCGCGGAATAAAAAATATGCGCCCAGACACAGAAGCATTTGTAGAAAAGAAATTGCGAATGCCCCATTTACTCTTTGACCGCCTGTAACCTCCATCAAGGTAATGACTACGAGATGTGTGGCAAAGAACAACACAAGACCCATAGAAAAAATTTCCTGTACCTTGCAGACATACTGCTCAATCGCAGCTTGATGGTGGAATGCATCCGCTTTCATTTTCTTCAGTATTTGTTTCAGATCTATGATCATGATCCCTCCTCACATTTCTTACTTCTTTGCTATAGACGGACTTTCCCTCCCCCCGTATAGATTCAGGCAGTATCCATGCATTTGAGGAAAAATACAGTTATTTTTCATAACTCTGTCATATAGTAATTTTCAGTATAGCACAGATCGAAAATGACTGTCAATCTTTGGAAAAGATCCTGCACAGAAATCAATCTTGACGGATCATACGATACATTTTGCGCAGTTGGATCATTGTCCGCCGAGCAGAGATTTACAGCCGCTCCGCATCTTCTCGCGCATAAGATTTTCACTGTTTGGCAGCTTATGCCAGCAAAAGATCTGCACCGCATGTACATTTCTAAAAATTCATTTCCGCCAAGATCGTATCGCTGTCCGATCGTATTTGCAGGGTCATCTGTGCGCATGCGCCAGCTTCGGTATTGGAGAGCATAAGCTGTCCGCCGTGTTCCTGCGCGACCCGCAGCGCAAAACACAGCCCCATCCCCCAATGCCCGTCCATCGGCCGACTTGCATCCTCCGTATAAAAGATCGTTCCGGCTTTTTCGAGTGCTTCCTGTGAAAATCCACTTCCGGTATCTGTAACGCGAATGATCAAAACCGGATCGCGTATCTGTGCAGACAGCGTGATCGCGCCGCCCCTTGGCGTATACCGCGCGGCATTGTCCAAAAGGTTCAAAACGGCACGGCTGACCTGTTCACGACAGAGCAGGCAGAGCTGTTCTTCTGGTGTTTCGGCACAAAACAGGATCCCCTTCGGCGTGCAGATCCCTTCCCCCATACTGCACCATTCTGCAAACAAGCACCGCAAACCAACCGTCTCACGCACAGGCTTCCTATGCGCCTGCCCAGCCGCTTCTCGCAGTGCATGGACATACGCATTCATACGTTGGGCATTGCGAAAAATCGCCTGTACGCTTTTTTCCTGTGTCGGTGTGAGCGGCTCTTCAGAAAGCAGTTCGCTGTTTCCGCTTATGATGGTCAGCGGAGTTTTGAGGTCGTGTGTCAGTGCCGCGATCTCTCCAGCACGCTGCTGCTCCATTGCCCACTGCTCCCCCAGAGAAGCTGCCATCCCCTGCCGCAGCTTCTCCATTGCCTCCAGCGTCTCCCCCAGCTCGCGCACCTGTGTGTTTGCCGTAAACGGAACATCCAGCCGCTGTTCTGCGATCTGCTGGGATGCATGGGTCAGTACCGCAATATCACGCCGCAGGATGGCAGCATATCTTCGGGTACACCAGAGCGCGCAAACGCTCCATAAGAAAAGTACGATCAGCAGCAGCGTGATCTGAAAATCAGGCAGATATCGTTGCAGCATGGGCGCACCATAGGGCGGACGGAAATCATATTGCAGGATACACCGCGTTCCATCTGGAAGCAGGACACTTTTATGATACTGCGCATACGGAAAACCGGAGACGCGGACGGTTTGCGTTTGGGCAGCCTCTCGCAGTATCTCGAGCTGCCGTTTGCGCATCGTTTCCGAATATGCTGTGACCTGTCCGGTTTCATCCAGACATGCCCAGCGGAAATAGTACGGGATCTGTGCAGTGGTTCGTTCCCCTGCTGCAAGCTCCCTGCCCAGCATTTCCACCTGTGTCATCGCGGTATTTGCTGGCAGCACAAGGCCGCTCGATAGCGCAATAGCAAGTACAAAGTATCCCACGATCACAATACTCAAAACAACCGTCCCTGTAAGGAGCAGATATCGCCAAAACAACCCTGCAAGGGTCATGCTTTGCCTTCTCATTCGAGACGTTTCCATTGGTATCCCACTCCCCATACGGTTTGAATCGGGTCTTGCCCTGCCTGACGCAGCTTGGCGCGGATGTTCTTGATGTGCTCAGTGATCGCAGAAGCATCCGCCGTGCCATCGAACCCAAACACTGCTTCATAGATCTGTTCCTTGGCCATGGTCTGCCCTGCATGGAGCGCGAGATGGGCGCAGATCGCATATTCGCTTTTGGTCAGCTTGATCGGCTGTTCCGCACAGGTCAGCATGTGCGCACCCAGATCGAACACAAGCGCACCGCACACCATACGGCTGTGCGGCGTGCGCTGTTCGCGGCGCAGATGGGCATTGATCCGCGCCCGCAATTCTGCGAGCCGAAAGGGCTTTGTCAAATAATCGTCCGCCCCCAGTCCCAGTCCGGCAAGGATATCCGCTTCCTGTGTTCTGGCAGTCAGGAACAAAATGGGACAATCCACCTGTGTGCGGATACGCTGACAGGCGGCAAAGCCGTCCTCCTCGGGCATCATGATATCCATGAGGATACAGTCTGCCCATCGGCAATGCTGCGGTGTGAGCTTGAGGCTGCTTTGCAGGGTCAGCACCTGATGGCCGTCACGCTCCAATGCCATTTGGATCAGAGCACATACTTCGCTGTCATCGTCTATTGCAAGGATATGCGGCATGTGTTTCCCTCCATTCAGAAAAAGAGAAAGGACAGGGCATACAGCAGATAGATATGCGCCGGATAAAAGATGTAAAAGAATTTTTGGTATCCTTTCCCTCTCTGTCCATTGTAGCACAGCATGAGCAGTGCGGCAAATGCGCCATACCATTCATAATACTTTGTAAACATCTGACTCCATGCAAAATCCGGCTGATTCCGTAAGAGCAGTCCAAAGTACACAAAGAACATCAGGAACGTAAAACCTGCAAAGACGGCGGCCTGCACACGGCGATGGCGGCGGAACAGGTAGAGCAGGATACCCGTAATGATGGTGGAAAGTGCCGTATCTGCGTTCGAGTTCCACATGGGGAGAATGGTATAGCCTGCAAATCCCAGCGGGTTCATCAGCTTGGGGAATGCAAGGCTCAGCTGTGTGAGGATAACGGGACAGGCAAGCGGCAGGATGACGGCAGAAGCTCCGATAAGATATCGTTTTTGCGCGATCCAGTCCATACCCTGCCAAATGACGATCAGAAGTGCAAAAGCGGTCATCATGCCGTTCATGGGGTAGAATCCGTCTGGGCGCACCCAAACACCACAGAACGCCATAAAAAAGAGCAGACCATTCATGGCGATGGATAGCAGATAGACTTTCAGAAAATATCGTCTGCGGTCGTGGGTATGGGTGAAGCCCTCCACCAGACAGAATAAAAAGAGGGGCGCGGCAAGCCGTCCCAGCATACTGAACCATTCAGGGATCATGCCGGTAAAGCCAAAAAAATAATGCACATGATCGAGTACCATCAGTACGAGGGCGATCAGTTTGAGTGCGGTTCCAGAGAGTCCTTTTGTTTGCTGCATTGTAAATCCTTCCTTTCCTTTGGATCTCCTCCATAATACAAAAGGAATCTAAGGATTTTATAAGGCTTTTACAAAGTTTATTTTGTGTGTATTGCTATGCTGTAAAAATAGACAAACGGGAATGAACTTTCAATCAAAGATTACTAAAACCTTTATAGCTTCCAAAACCCAGCATATAAGCAGCCATTGCAATCGCAAGATCTTCAGATTCGATATACTGTTGTGCAGCCAACGCTTTCAGTTCTTCAATCACAGTATCGTGGGGAACAAGAGTCCCCTCCAACTCTGACACAGCATTTTTAATGACTTCAGGCAGAGTCATACACAGCTTATAAAATGCATCTTCTTCTCCGGTTACAAGTGCGTAGAACTGGTCAAGGCTCACTCTTCGAATGAGTTTATGCCCGACTTTTTTCCCATCAACAGTAGTTTCCCACTTGATATTTTGGGAGCGTTGTGCAATCGCTTCCACAAGGAAACACGCACAGTCATCATCATTTAGCAGCTGATTCTGCATTTTGATGAATGTTTTTCCGGCAGAAGCAGAATTCATTGTATTATGTTTGTTTTTCATTTCGACATAAATGGTATGTACACACCCGGCATCTGGAATAGGGATTCCATCGGCATTCTCGTAGATCACATCCCATCCGCCTTCTTCTCCGTTAGGTGGGACATGACACTTGCCAATATATTGGAAAATGCGCTGATGAAAATACCCAATGTCATTATTATTGGATTTATCCCTTTGACGGAAAATCTCATTGCTGACAATTTCATTCCAACTGGCACCGTAAACAGTCTTATCAAAAATCAATTTGATCGGATCAATGATGTTTTTATTGAACCGCTTTAAGTCAAAGGATTCCAGCTTCTCGCCATATTTTTCAATTGTTGCTTTGACATGATTCGTAAAATCTTCTTCCGAAATAAATGCTAACTCCCACATTATAACTCCTCCAATGCTTTTCTGATGTTTTTAGCAATATCATATGCCAAATTCACCGGAACGGCATTGCCTACTTGTTTGTACTGTTGTCCTACACTACCACAAAACTGCCAATCATCCGGAAAACTTTGGCATCGCGCGTTCTCACGAATCGTAAAAGGACGAGGCTCTAACGGATGACAACGATCCGTTTGCTTCTGACTTGGAGAAGTCAAAACAGTTAAGGACGGTTCATCCAAACTCAATCTACGCAAGATTCCAGTTCGGCCACCTTCCATATCCCAGCAGCTTTTCATATATGCTTTCGCAATCTCTTCTGGAATATCTCTCCAGTATCCACCTGGCGGAACAAGTTCAAATATATCGCGCTTATACGCAGAATAAGAAGAACCTTCACTTTTAGGACAATCAAGAAGGATATCTCGCAAAATCGGTTTGTATTTATGTGGAGCAGGAAAATCGAAATGCATTTTATCTACTAAATCATTACGAATTCCAATGGTAATAAGACGTTCCCTTTTCTGAGCGACACCGTAATCCCAAGCATTCAGAACTTTCTTCTGAATTGTATATCCTGTACTTTCAAAGATATCTATAATAGTTTTATATGTGCGACCTTTATCATGCGTGAGAAGTCCCCTTACATTTTCAAACAGAAACATTTTCGGTTGGAGCTGATCCAAAAACTTCGCATAGTGATAAAACAACGTTCCTCTTGCATCTTCCAATCCCAAACGCTTACCAGCATAAGAAAAAGCCTGACAAGGGGCTCCGCCAGACAATAAATCTAATTCACCTTTTTCAATAGCAAAATAATCTTCCAGATTCAAACAGGAAATATTGGAAATATCATCATTGATAACACGCCAATTCGGACGATTACACCTTAGCGTATCTGATGCAGCTTTATCGAGTTCAATCAATCCAATTGTATCAAAGCCTGCTTTTTCGATACCAAGAGCCAACCCTCCGGCACCTGCAAATAATTCAATCGTCGTAAATTTCTTCACAACATCTACCGCGGATTCTTCATGTACGAATTCAACCACATTGCCAATATCACATTTAAGTACAGAACATATTTTTTCAAGACTTTCAAACGATACAGTTTGATTTTTCCCCATACGAGCCATTACATTGAAGCTAATCCCAGCAGCCTCTTTCAGATCGGTTTTATTCATATTTTTATCAATTAGTAGCTTCCACAAGTTATTATAAGAGACTGGCACAATATACCCTCCATTTTTAATAATCCCAAAACACAAAATTGGTTATATATACAATAGCATTTTTTTGATATGAAATCAATATTTCTAACGGAATCGTTAGATTTTCTTTCCCTTTTGATCTTCCCCTGTATAAAATCGGAAAGACATGCAGCATCAGTTTGATGAAATTCTCATGTGTTTAAAAGTGTTGAAAGAGGCTTCTGATCCTTTCTGTTCAAACAAAGAATTGCTTGCAGAAACCTTACTGTATCTTTTAGAAGATGCGGCAGACCCTTTTGCCCTCTTTCGATCACTACAAGGAAAATTATGATGATATACCGTGTGATACCCAATGAAAATTTGGACAAGGAGCTATTCGAGTTCGATTCTGGCGACCGATCCACCACAAAAAAACCGACGCTCTCCCTGTTTGGGACAGACGCCGGTTTTTTATTTTCACGCAAAATTCGCGTTATTCTTGGCGCGCACCTCGCGTTTATATTCCTTCACAGTCATTTTTTCATATTTTTTGAACACCTTGCTGAAATAGCTGCTTTCATTGTAGCCCAGACGGAAAGCGACCTCTGCAATGCTGTGCTCGGTAAAATAGAAATATCCCTTTGCCAGATGCATTTTGCGCATGTGCAGATATTCAGTCACACTCACATTGAACTGCTCGCGGAAAATGCGGCTCAAATATCCTTGGCTGATGGCACAGTTTTCAATGATGCTGTTGAGGGTGATATCCTCGCGGATATGGTTGGAAATGTACTTGAAAATATTATCGAGCAGCGGATAGCGGCTGATGCTGTTCTGGCAGAACAGATAGTTCATCACGCGGAACAGCCATAATTCGGACGCCTTGCAATCGAGGATCAGTCCCTCATTGATCGGGAACAGATCGCGCACATTTTTGGTGGTTTCCTCATACACGCTGCGCGTATCGAGCAGGCTTTGTCCGAGGTAGGAAAACACCTTGATGAGCCTTGCCGAATCCATTCCGGTAAGCTGATAGATCTCGTCGATGATATGGGGCAGGATCTCGTAAAATTCCTGAAAGTCTTTATGACGCAATACTTCAATGAGAGCTTCGAGTTGTCCCTGAATGGAGTGTTCATGCTCTGCCTTGTAGCCCTCCAGCATTTTTTGCAGACGCTGGGGGGTGATCGGTTTTTCCAGCACATCCCTGATGGTATCCGCCCCTGCGCTGCGGATCAAAACGCCTGCGGCTGGCGGAGACAAAATACAGATCGTCGTTTCCGGACTGATGCGATGAATGATCCTGCTGGCCTCCAGCCCTGTCATGCCGGACATCTGCATATCCATCAGGACGAGATCCACAGAATCTTCCTTGCATATTTTAACAGCAGCTTCGCCCGATACCGCTGTACCGACCACTTCAAATGCATCCTCATTTTCCAACATCACGCCAAGTGCTTCCTGCATCAAAAGATCATCGTCTGCAATCAAAACCCTGTACACACTTATTCAATCCCTTCTTCGTGATGTTCCGGTAAAACCAGTATGCTCTTGCAGCCCTTGCTGCGGATGCTCTCCGTTATGATATCATGATCCTCACCGAATAGCTGCTTGACCTTTTCCCTTGCATACTCCATGCCCAGATCGATGAAGCGTCCCTCGTGCATATCCTTATGGACCTCATAGCGGATATCGATTTCTGACTGACTCATCCCAGGGCCGGTGTCCGAGATCTCCAGCACCAGCTCCTGTTCACGCTGGAAGCCGCGAATGGTCACCGCACCGCCCTCTTTTTGCAGCATCACGCCGTTATATACGGCATTTTTGATGAAAGGCAGCAGAATACCTGCCGGAATGGTTTTGAGCTGCATTTCTTCCGGGATCTGGACGGAAAAGGTCAGGCGTTCGCCCAGCTTTTTCTGCTGGATCTCCAGATAGCGCACAGCCTGTTCCACTTCGCCTGCGAGCGGAACGAAAGTCCCCTTTTCCGTGTACTTATATCTGGCGTAATCAATCAAAATACCCAGCAGTTCGCTGGTACGCGGCGCATGTTCGATGATCGAAAGGTTCATGAGCGAGGTCAGCAGATCCAAAATCTCGAACTCATTACAGTTGACCTTGACTTCCTGAAGCTCTCTGGTTTTCTGCATATTCTCTTTGATATACCGCTGGTTGAGGCTCTGGCATTTTTTGATTTTCTTTTTGAGGGCATCCTCCTGCACATGCTGGCTGATCTCATTTTCGGTCAGCTGATTGATGACCAAAAATACAAGATTTGCAATATCCAAAAACTTCTCATAGGAGTAGATCGGGATCTCCTCCATGAGATCCTGATACTGGTTGATGGATTCCTCCGAGCGGTTGGAGTGCATAACGGAGGACAGGCGGCTGACGGTATCGGGCGCATCATGGCAGCGGATCTGTCCGCCGATGAAGCCGCCCAGATAATGTCCGCGCACGATAATCGGGATCGCAACTTCCAAAAGTCCGCACGGACAAAAATATACATTGGTCTTTTTGGTGACTGCCGCCTGAATGGAGCCGAATGCATCAGAGGACTTACATCGCTCAAAAGCGGAAGGATCGTTGCGCACCCGACTGCAAAAATGGCAGAACGAGGTGGATTCCGTGATGGGTTCTCCCCGAAAATCCACGGTCACAAAGGCAAGACCGGTTGCCTTGGATAAGCTTTTTTGAATGTTTTCCAGTTTTTCTTTTCCGAATAGATAAATGATATCCAATTTATTGACGCCATTTTCATCTGCGGAATTCAAATACATATCGAGCAGATCAGGCTCTACGCGGTCGGTGGGAAACAAATCATTGTACTCCATCATATCCATCTCCTCTCCCCTTGGTCTGCATTGGATCTTCTCTTTTTCCCTGTCCAATCCTCTCGGATCTTCGCCGGATTTTGTTATCTTCATTTGTGTCTATTCTGCACCATGCAGTAAACTGTGTAGTTTTATTATACCACATTGTGCCCAAAAATGGTAAACAATTTCTACAGAAAATCAGAAAATCCACTATTTTTCATCCACTCATTTCCAGCGGCATCAGGGCACAAACGAAGCGGAACTGTCACGCCGGATATCTCGGATACCCAGCACACCAGTTCCGCTTGGTCTGATTGTTTTGGAATACTTGGCTATGTGATTTTATGGCTTGTCTGACAACCGAGAAATTGACGAATTTTCGATTTTCCAAACAGGCTCTAATAAATTCGGCTCAAAATGTCCTTGATGCCTGCAGTCCCGATCTCTCTTGGGGTGGTGCGGATGCAGTTATCCATGAGTGCATTGTTGATCATATTCTGCCACTGCTGCTCATACGCCTCACGCGTAATATCCAGTGCCGAGATGGAGGACGGCATGTGCATGCAGTGCATCAGCGTCTCGATCATGGTTTTGAGCGCACGAACCGCAACCTCAGGCGGTTCATTGATGCCCACAAGCTGTACCTTATATGCAAGCGTTGCATATTTGCACATGATATCGTGATTGACGCAGTTATAATCGATGACATGCCGGAGCAGGATCGCGTTTGCCAGCCCGTGTGGGATATGGAATGTACCGCCCAGCTGGTGCGCGATGCTGTGATTGACACCGAGACCTGCTGTATTGAACGCCATACCGGCAAGGGTGGAAGCCTCGTGCATGATGGTACGCGCTTCCAGATTCTTGCCATCCTGATAGCAGGTGAGCAGGGACTTCATCAGCAGTTCGACCGATTTTTCCGAAAGGGCATCCGAAAACACATTGGATTCGGCTGCAACATAGGCCTCGATGGCATGGGTCAGTACATCCATGCCTGTATTCGCCGTGACCGAGGGCGGCACGGAAAGGGTCAGACGCGGATCGAGGATCGCGACATCTGCCAGGATATCATCCGAGGCAATGAGATGCTTGCTCTTGGTTTCCGAGTCGGTGATGACTGCCGCTGAAGTGACCTCAGAGCCTGTCCCGCTCGTCGTCGGGATGGTGATAAAGGTAGGCTTGGCAACCAGCTCCTTGACACCGGCAAAGTAGATGATGCCCTTTGCCGTGTCGATCGCCGAGCCGCCGCCGAACCCGATCACAATATCCGGATGCACCTTGCAGATCATGCCAAGTCCCTTTGCAACGACTTCAATGGTCGGGTCTGGGATCGCCTGATCGAAGATAGCGACTGCGTTGCTGGAGTCGAGTGCATCCGTGATATAGTTGATCGCGCCGCTTTCCGATAAAAACTTGTCACAGACGACCATGACCCGTTTTTTGCGGATCTTCCGCAGATATTCCATGGCATAATGCCCACTGCGGATCTTTGTTTTGATATATACATTCGACATAGGTGTTTCTCCTTAAACGCTGACCGGACACGACAGGATCTCAGCGGATGCTGAACGCGTCGGTCATCACGCACTTGCGCTTACGGCAGAAGCTTCTCGCGGAGGTCAGACCCTCGCCGGTCGGGCCTGCAATGGTAAATGTGGTAAAGCCTTCGCCGCCCACGCCGATCCCAGCATAGGAGGGTGCATTCTTCACAAAGATGGTGGTTTCCATGATCTTTGCCATCTTGCTCAGCTTTTCTACATTTTTGGAGTGCATCATTGCAGTATGGCGGTTGCCATGCTCGGCCTCATGCGCATACTCGATCGCAAGATCCACATTGGGCACGCGAACGATGGGCAGGATGGGCATCATGAGTTCTTCCTGCACGAGGATATGATCCTTTGGAACTTCCATGATGATGACCTTCACGCTCTCATCGACCAAGATGCCAAGCTGCTTCAAGATATACTGTGCGCTCTTACCCACAAAGGAAGTCTTGGGGCCGCCCTTTTCGTTGGTAACGACGGTCACGAGACGTTCGATGAGGGTGGGGTCGGTCATCTGGAACGCGCCGTTGAGCTTCATGTAATGAATGAGGTAGTCCGTGATCTGATCGACCGCAAAGACTTCCTTTTCCGCGATACACGGTACATTGTTGTCAAAGCTGCATCCTGCAACGATATCCTTTGCTGCCTTTTCGATATCGGCAGTCTCGTCTACGACGACCGGCGGATTGCCTGCGCCTGCGCCGATCGCCTTCTTACCGGAAGACAACACCTTCTTGACGATCGCAGGGCCGCCCGTTGCCACGAGCACGCGAACCTTTGGATGCTCGATCATCTTGTTGGTGTTCTCGATGGAGGGTTCTTCTACCATCGTAATGAGGTTTTCCGGTGCACCGGCTTCGATCAAAGCCTTGTTCAGGATCTTGACCAGCATCTGAGAGACCTTTTTGGCTCTTGGATGGGGGCTGAACACAACGGTATTGCCGCCTGCGATCATGGAGATCGAGTTGTTGATGATGGTTTCAGTCGGGTTGGTGGTTGGCGTGATCGCGCCTATGACACCGAACGGGCAGTATTCCACGAGGGTCAGTCCGTTGTCGCCGGTGACCGCCTCGGTCACGAGATCTTCCGTGCCGGGGGTACGGGTCGCGGCAAGACGGTTCTTGATGAGCTTATGTTCATAGCAGCCGATCTCGGTCTCCTCGACTGCGAGACGGGAAACCAGTTCAAGATTTTCTCTTTTGAGGATCGCTGCACGGAGTGCATCCACATATTTCTGACGATCCTCGATCTTGGAGAACAGCAGTATCTTCTGCGCCTCAGCCGCCGCCTCGATGGCCTCATCCATGGTATCGAACACGCCATAGCGTTCCACCTTTGGTGCAGTAAACTTCTGCGGCTGTTCTGCCGCGATCTCCTTGAGTGCCTGCTCCACCATCTGTTCGATCACTTTCATATCCATATTCAAGTGTATCACACCTCTTTCATTGTTCTGCAGGGTCTACGGCAGCGTTCCACGCAATGCCAAGCGGGGTCACCAGCAATGCGTCATTGGTTTTCACTGTTGTGATACCCAGTTCCTTTTCAAAGGTTTCCTCAAAGTCCTCGAAGCAGGATGCGCCGCCGACCACATACACGCGATCGACCGGAAAATCTGTGAGGAAACGCTTGACGATGGATGCCATTTTTTGTACCACGGGCTTGATGACCGGAAACACATCGTCTTCCTTGTCCTTATTTTTCTTGAGCTGCTCGGCTTCCTCGATGGAGATGCCGTAGTAGCCTGCCAGTACCAGCGTCATGTGGGTGCCGCCGGTTGGCTCGTCCGCGGTAAAAATGACCTTACCATCCTTCAATATACTGATTCCGGTGGTGCCGCCGCCCACATCCACAACAGCACCGTCTGTGATCTCCAGAACGGATGCAGCCGCCGTAGGCTCATCTATGACATTGGTCACTTCAAAGCCTGCACCTTCCACCACGTTGGAGATGCAGCGGATATTGCCCTCGATCACACCGGGAGGGATGGCAGTCGCAGCTGTTTCGAGCGATACACCCAAAAGGTCTTCAAGCTCCTCTTTGAGCCGTTTGACTGTCTGGATCGCGCCCACGAAGTCCACCACAATGCCGTCCTTCACGACCTTGGAAACGGCAGTTGCACCTGCAACGGGATGGTTTTCTTCATCCGTGACGGCGATAACGATGTTCGCCGTTCCCAGATCCACGCCGGTTTTCAGCCGTCCTGTAAACGGGTTGCACTTCTTCTCTGCGATCAGTGCAGCAAATTCAGACAATACCTCTTTGGTAATCAGCATACGACCCCTCTTTCCTCTTTCCAGTTTGGTGTATCACGGCTTGCGGATCATCACATAGTCGTTGTTGCTCAGCGCACAGGCGTTGGCTTCGTCTACGTCTACATGCATTTCCAGCGCGAATTTGTCCGATACACGGACGAGTACATCGCCGAATACACCATGCCGCTCGCCAAAGGTCTCGACCTCCACGATATCCTTATCCCGAACGCCCATAGCCTCCGCCTCTTCCGGTGTCATGTGGATATGACGCAGGGCAATGATCGCGCCCTCGGTGAGCGTGACCGAGCCTTTCGGCCCCACGATCTCCAAACCGGGTGTCCCACTCAGGCAGCCCGATTCGCGGATCGGTGGACGGATGCCCAAACGGAAGCTGTCCGTTTTTGAGATCTCGATCTGGCTCTGCTTGCGGACGGGGCCTAAGATACGCACGCCGGAGAACTCTCCTTTGGGACCGCGAATGGTCACGGTCTCGTTGCAGGCATACTGCCCAGGCTGCTTGAGGTCACTCTTTTTGGTCAGGGTATAGCCCTTTCCAAACAGAGTCTCAAGATCCTCCTGTGTGACGTGTACATGGCGGTTAGAGACCCCGATGGGGATCTTCTGCACCTCGAACGCCTTGAGTTTTTCTACGACCCGCTCGGTTACAAGCCTTAATAATTGTTCATTCACCATTTTGTCTACCTCCTTCCGGAAGGTTGTACCGGCTCGAAAGCCGGTACAGGTTCCACGGAAAGACTGTTTTTCAGCCTGTCACGCAATGTTTAGAGTGTCTTCGGCAGGATCTTTTCGACATCGGTGTGCGGTCTCGGGATGACATGCTGGGAAACGACCTGACCTACGTTTGCGGCAGCTGCTGCGCCTGCATCCACAGAAGCCTTGACTGCGCCCACGTCGCCGCGTACCATAACGGTGACCAGACCAGAACCGATCTTCTCATAGCCAACCAATGCTACGTTTGCAGCCTTTGTCATTGCATCTGCTGCTTCGATTGCGCCTACGAGACCCTTGGTCTCAACCATGCCCAATGCTTCGTTCGACATAAAAAATTCCTCCTAATATTATCCGAGTTCCAGTTGTTTGAGTATGTTCGATAAAATATATGCTTTGTCCGTCTCCTCCCAGCGGAAGCCCATACGACCGAAATGCCCATAGGCTGCTGTTTTGAGGTACTGCGGCTTGCGCAGGTCAAGCTGGGCGATGATATCGGCAACGCTGAAGTCAAAAATGCCCCGTATGATCTGCGCGATCGCGCTGTCGGGCAGTCTGCCCGTGCCGAAGGTATCGACCGTGATGGCTTCCGGCTCGGTCTGCCCGATGACGAACGCGAGCGCGACCTCGCACCGCTTTGCCATACCCGATGCCACAATATTTTTTGCCACATAGCGTGCCATATAGGTCGCGGAACGATCGACCTTGGTGGGGTCTTTTCCGGAAAATGCGCCGCCGCCATGCTTACCGACCGTGCCATAGGTATCCACCATGAGTTTCCTGCCCGTGACGCCGGTATCGCCGGCAGGGCCGCCGATGACGAACCGTCCCGTTGGGTTGACATGGATCTTGGTCTCCGGGGTCAGCCACTTGGCATCCACGATGGGTGCGATGACCGTCTGCCGAATAAAATCCTCCAGCACTTCATGCGAGATATGTTCGCTGTGCTGGGTGGAGACCACGATGCTGCGGATGGCGACTGGCTCCCCTGCGGCATTGTAGCGCATGGTGACCTGTGTTTTGCCGTCCGGATACAGAAATTCTGCCTTCTGTATCTTTCTCACATCGGCAAGCTGCCGCGCAAGGCGGTTTGCAAGATCGCACGGCTGTGGCATAAAGCTCTCCGTTTCATCGGTTGCATAGCCGTACATAATGCCCTGATCGCCGCCGCCCAGCACTTCCTTTTCGTCTCCTTGGCTTCGGGTCACGCCCATTGAGATATCTGGCGACTGCTTGTGGATATTGGTCAGGATCATGCAGGTATCCGCATCAAATCCCCTGCCATGCTCCACATAGCCGATTTCCCGAATGATCTCCCGTGCCTTTGCCACCACATCGACCTGCGCCGTGGAGGTGATCTCACCTGCCAGCATCAGCGTGTCTGTCGATGCCATGACTTCGAGTGCCACGCGCGACTTGGGGTCTCCTGCAAGGTACGCATCCAAAATACCGTCCGCGATCTGGTCGCATACCTTATCGGGATGCCCCTCCGTGACGGATTCCGAAGTCACATCGTAGAATCTTTCCATATATGATCCACCTGCTTCCCCGACTCAGCGAAGGGAGAAGCCGCTTGTCAGCGTGCATCTTCTCCGCCGTGCAAAATGTCTTGCCGTTGTCGTGCCCTCGCCCGTTGTCGTGGCGATGGTAAAGCTGGTATGTCCCTCGAGATCGAAGCCGATGCCCAAAAGGGACGCACCGTTTTTCACAAATACGGCAGTTCGCATTTTCCGTGCCGCCCGATTGAGGCGGTCGATGGATTCCGAATGAATGGTTGCCGTATGTTTATATCCCTGCTCGATGTCCAGCGCGATCTCAAGTGCCTGCTCAAAATCCGCCGCCTTGATAAGCGGAACGAGCGGCATGAGCAGCTCCAGCGTTGCAAACGGATGCATACAGGTGGTCTCCGCAACGATGAGACGCACAGGCGTTGTGCAGGGGATGCCTGCCGCCTGCAAGATCTCATTTGCGCTGCGTCCCTCCAGCTTTTTGTTGATGACGAAATCCTCCGTCACCGCCGTATGCAGGAGCTTTTCGATCTCTACGGGATCTTTGACATAGTAGACCCCGTTTTTGAGCAGCTCATAAATGAGCCGATCGGCTGCCTGTTCGACGACAACGATGCTCTTTTCCGAGGTACACATGAGGTTATTGTCAAAGGACGCACCCTGTACGATATCGCGCGCTGCCCTCGCAAGATCTGCGGTCTCATCGACGATGGCAACGGGGTTTGCCGGCCCTGCGCCGATGACCTTCTTGCCGGACAACATCGCCTGTCTGAGCGAGCCGCTGCCGCCCGTGCATACGACCATATCGACATCGGGGTGACTCATGACCTCGGCGGTCGATCCCATGAGGCTTTCATGGAGCGTCACGACCAGATTATCGATGCCGCATACCGTGCGGATGGCTTCGCTGATGGTAACAGTCAGGAACTGTGAAACCTTGACCGCTCTTGGGTGCGGACAGTGGATCACTGCATTTCCGGCAGCCAGCATGCCGATGGTATTGCTGATGAGGGTTGCACAGGGGTTGGTACAGGGCTGTACCGCACAGACCACGCCAAAGGAAGCCAGCTCATAGAGCGTCATGCCATGGTCACCCGTGTTGACCTCTGTCAGCAGATCTTCCACGCCCGGCGTTTTTTCGATCGCCAGCCGGATCTTCGTCGCCTTATCGCGCACATTGCCCATGCCGGTCTCCTCGACTGCCATCTGCGCCAATGTATCGGCGAGTGGTCTCAGTGCCGCCTTGACGGCTTCTAGGATCTCCTGCCGCTCGTTCATGGTAAACTCCGCATACCTGCTATATGCACCCTTTGCAGCAGATACAGCATCTGTGACACTGGAATAGATGCTGCTTTTCATATCACACATTCCCTCCTTTTCTGTAAAGTAGCTTGCGATCGTTCCATGGTGTTCAGATATCCATGGAATCTACGATCCCGATGATTGCCATATCGATGACGGCCTGCCGCTTTCTCTCGTCCACGCGAACGGAAGAACCCTGACCGATCAGAACGATCTCACCGATCCCGGCACCGACATAATCGACTGCGACTTCTTCCTCACCGATGAATTCACCGGCTCCGTTGATGCGCCGAACGACCATGAGTTTATACCCGACGAGGGATTCATCCTTTCGGGTCGCGACGACCGTGCCGATGATTTTTGCCAATTTCATTGTGCTTCCATTCCTTTCGCGGCGTGCGGATTGCCGGTCTTATGGCATCTGCTCTATTTTTTTCGTCTTGTACTTCTTGTGGTACGCGGCTTGGGCGCATCCGGTGTCGTCCCAGCCGTTTTCACGGGGGCTGCTGCCTCCGTCGGCTGTTCGGACGCCTGCTTTTCCGGTACCTCTGGAACAGGCGGCTCCAGTACGATCTGCACGCTTTCCGCGGTCTCTGCGGCCGGTGCGGTTTCCTCCGGCTGTCGAACCGTCTCCGGCTCTGTCGTCTCCTCCGGCTCACGAACAGTTTCCGGCTCTGCGCGCTCCGCAGCAGCCTCCGCCTTCACCGGCTCCTCCGCCATTGCAGGGGTGCAGAATGTCTGCTCTACAAAGTCGGAGGGTCTTGGAATCACCTTATAGGAGACCAGCTTGTCATGCATCCTGCCCAACTGACAGCCTGCCTGAACCGATGCGTTTACCGCGCCGACATCGCCTGTGACCTTGATGGTCATATAGCCCAGTCCCTTGGTGTTTTCCACCTCAAGGATCTGCACGTTTGCCGCCTTTGCCATTGCATCCGCGACCACGACCGCCGTGGACAAGCCGGCGATCTCAACCAAACCCAATGCCTGTTTCATCCTATCACCTCACATTCCTGCTTACTCAAAGCGAATGTTCAGGAACTTTGCCCTGTCTCTCGCCAAATCTGTCACAATGTCATCCGGCAGCAGGTGAAGCACCTTGCCTGATGCCAACTGTTCAACGTTGGATGCTGTAATGACGCGTTTTTTGCCGCCCATGCGCATTTCGGGGCGAGCGGGCGCATATTCCTGCCGGATGGGAACCGATGTAAAAACGGTCGGTTCCATCTTTTCTGCGGCGGCATCCAGCTCCTCCGGTTCACAGATTTCGATTCCATATTCCAAAACCTGTCTGTAATACGCCAAGATCCGGTTTACATACGCAGGCTTTTCCTTACCCGAGAACCTTGCCAGTCCTGAACGCAGGAACACCGTGCGGCTTCCTGCCTCGATGCAAGCTGCGATCCATGAGGTTTCAAATGTATCACTGATGCAGAGTGCGGTTTTTGCGACAAGGTCGCGCGGCACGACCGGAAACAGGCTGACCGTCTGCTCCAGATCAGGTGGGAGCGGTTCCGAGCGGTACCGCAGTCCGGCGCATGCCGGACACGCAGCGAGCCGCGCGGCACATCCGTCCTGCTTCCATGCATCGGGCACGACCGGATAGACCGCATAGCGGTCACACGCCTCCATGCCATGCAGGAATGTTTCATACGCCGTGCTCCAGTCCGCCATACAGACCATGTAGAGGGGTGTTTTCTCCCTGCCCTCCTCCGCCTGCAATTCGCGCAGCACACGCAGCACCAGTTCTCGTAAGCGTTCTTCGCTGATATTCAATTCTTTCACCTCGTTTCAAAGAACTCCCCTATCCACAAGGGATAAGGGAATCCTTTGTTACAGTGGCTGATCGGTCATGATGCAGCCATGCGTTATTCAAGATGAGGCAGAATCTTTTCCACATCGGTATGTGGGCGCGGAATGACGTGCGTGGATACCACTTCGCCAACCGCTGCCGCGGAAGCCGCGCCTGCGTCGGTCGCAGCCTTGACTGCGCCCACGTCGCCGCGTACCATAACGGTCACCAAACCGGAACCGATCTTTTCATATCCAACCAGTGTGACATTGGCTGCCTTTACCATTGCGTCGGCTGCTTCGATCGCGCCAACCAGTCCTTTTGTCTCAACCATGCCCAATGCATCTGCATTCATATTTTAGAACCTCCTGTCCCAAATCGTCGTATATGCGCCCCGGAAACGCCATGGCGTTTCGGACTCCCTTCCGGATTTAGATATACGGTGTGGTGGTAGACTTCGGCGCGTCTCCGAGCGCGCCCAGCATCTTCTTTCCGGCGTCGATCGCTGCCTTGACTGCCTGACGGACTGCACCGGAATCGCCGGTAAAGGTCAAAATGACCTCGTTGGAGTAGCTGGTGCCGCTCGATGGTGAGCAATAGCCAACGACCTCTACGTTTGCCGCCTTGACTGCGATATCTGCCAGAACCGTGCCGATGGCAGCCGGACCTGCACAGGTCATGCCAAATGCTCTGCCGACCGGTGCGCCCAGTGCCTTTTCGAGACAGTAGCTTGCTCTTGCGGTGTACTGGAACTCGATATGTCCTGCATCATTTGCATATACATCGCCAAAATACTTTGGCAGTACCTGAAGTGCGATCTCAACAGCGCGTCTTGCATCGGATACATCATCTGCGCCGATGTAGATCAGGCTGCCGTGACCTGCGCCGCCCTTGGTATCGCGTGGCAGTTCTACGGAAATGATCTCGGTATTGGTTGCCTTTACGGCTTCATCCACCGCCCAGATCTGCGGCCCTGCACCAACGCGGCCGCCGATGATACCGATGGAGCGGTACTTGCCGAGTTTCATCACATCGACCAGCATCGGGTCTACGCTTGCGATCACAAGACCGATGGTATCGCCCATTGCTGTACCGACAAACTCTGTCAGACCGATATTGGTCTTTGCAGGCTGCTGCGCTGCTGCCGGAGCAGGTGCTGCTTCGGGAGTGGCTGGCTTGATGCCCAATTCATCAGAAACCTGCTTCATTACTTTCTCAATTAACTGTTGATCCATTCGTCTTTCCTCCGTTCGTCGATTCGCCTTAACCGCCAATGACACATTGGAAGCCATAGCTTTCCACAGCCTGCTTGCATGCCGCAAGATCTTCCGGATGCAGCGGCTTAACATCTTTCAGTAGGTATTCCTTGCCCAGCAAGTCATACTTGTTCTCACCAAAGGTATGGTAAGGCAAGAGGTGGATGGTACGCACGCCCATGAGGGTCTTTGCGTATTCCGCGATCTTTTGGATCGCCTCCACCGAAAAGTTGAATCCCGGGATCACGGGTACGCGAACGACCGTGTTCGAGATCTGACTGATGCGCACCGCGTTTTTGAGGATGACCTCATTGGTGCTGCCCGTATATTTTCTGTGCTGTTCGGGATCGATGTGCTTGATGTCGAGCAATACGGTATCCACATAGGGGATGACCGTCTCGATCGCCTCAGCGGTCCCAAGTCCAGTGGTTTCGATCGCCGTGTTCCAGCCCTGCCCCTTGCAGGCCTTGAGCAGTTCGGCGGCAAAGGCGGACTGCATCAGCGGCTCGCCGCCTGACAGGGTCACGCCGCCGCCCGAACGGCGGTAGGTCGTTGCGTCCTTTTTCAGTTCCTGAATCACCTGCTGAACGGTCATCGTCTTGCCCTTGAGCACGAGCGCACCTGCCGGACAGGCATTGACGCATTCGCCGCAGCCTGTACAGATCGAGCGATCGATCCAGTGCTTGTTGTTCGGGCTGATCGCCCCCAGCTTGCAGGCGGTCATACACCGCCCGCAGTGGAGACAATCGGCTTGTTTATACATGACTACCGGTTTCGTTTTTTGGGATTCAGGGTTACTGCACCACTGGCAGGAGAGCGCACAGCCTTTCAGGAATACGATCGTCCGGATGCCCGGGCCATCGTGCAGGGAAAATCTCTGGATATCAAAGACCGTTCCCGATAAGTTGTAATTGATCGAGTCCATGCCGAACTCCCTTCTCTATTTGGTGCCGGAACCTTATCGCTTCACTCAGAACGACTGCTCGGTACGGCTGATGATGTCGTCCTGTACTTCCTTCGCCAGCACGGTGAACTGTGCGCTGTAGCCTGCAACGCGAACGACCAGATCCTTGTACTGCTCAGGATTCTGCTGTGCCGCGATCAGAGTTGCCTTGTCGATGACGTTGAACTGTACATGCATGCCCTTGTGGTCGAAGTAAGAGCGAACCACGGAAGCAAAGCGCATGAGACCTTCATCTCCGGCGAGTGCGGACGGCAGGAACTTCTGGTTGTACAGCGTACCGTTGGAGTAGTTTGCATGGTCGAGTTTTGCAACGGACATTGCTGCCGCGGTCGGGCCCTTGGTATCCATACCCTGACGTGGGGAAACACCGTCTGCCAGCGGAGCCTTTGCCAGACGACCATCCGGCAGTGCTGCAACGTCCTTACCGAACAGTACGTTTGCCGATACCGGATAGCAGCCAGCTTGGAACTGTCCGCCGCGTGGGTTCTTATACTTTTCAACCTCGTAGGAGTAGATCTGTCCGCAGCGTCTTGCGATCATATCGACCTCGTCCTCATCGTTGCCGAACCACGGGGTATTTTCCATGATGCGCTTGATCTGTGCATAGTCCGCATTGCTGCAAGCAGGCTGTGCGGCACAGGTGGTGGTGCTCGGTGTGCTGAGCTCGTTCTGAAGCTCTGCCAGATTGATGGAGCCGTTATTGGACAGGATGCGCTTGATCGCCTCATAGATCTTGCTCTCGTCGGAGCAGTCAGCGGTCTGTGCTGCCGGAGCGGAAGCGGTGCAGGAGTAACCGAAGTTATGTGCCATTGCTTCCTTGAGCTGAGCCATCGTGACTTCCTTGCTCTCGAATACATGCTTCTTGATCGCGCAGAGGGAGTCACCGGAGTCTGCAACGCCGAACGCCTGCGGGCCGGTGAAGTTGTAGATCGCGCCGCCCTCCTGTACGCTCTTGCCTCTGCCGATGCAGTCATCGACGAGCGCGGAGAGGAACGGAAGCGGAGCGCGTTCTGCATGCGCAAAGTCTACACAGTTGTCCGCCTCAGCCAGATGATATACGAAGTATTCCATCTGCTTCTTGTATGCGGCAAAGATATCCTCGAGACAGGTAAAGGAGGTCATATCGCCGGTAACGGGGCCGAGCTGCTTGTCGCCGACCTTACCATTGTTCAGTGTGATCTCGAGCACCTTTGCGATATTGAAGAATGCAGCGTCATGCCAGCCCTCAGTCTTGTGTGGGCACTGTGGCTCTACACAGCCGATGATGCAGTAGCTTCTTGCGTCTGCCAGCGATACGCCGCGGTTGCAGAGTGCCGGAATGATGACTTCATCATTGTACATTGCCGGAACGCCGAGACCCAGACGGGTGACTTCACATGCGCGGTACAGGAATTCATCCGGTGTGTTCTGGTGTACGCGGATGGAGAAGGACGGTGCAGGCAGGCGGACGTGTGCAACGGCTTCCATACACATATAGGAAACATCGTTGGTTGCGTCCAGTCCGTCTTCGGTCTGACCGCCGACGATCAGGTTCTGGAATACGGCGTAGCCTGCGAATGCCTGCGCGGAGATCTCGTCGCGTGTCTTGTTTACGTCGTTGAGCTTGACCCAGATGCAGTCGACCAGTTCCTGTGCAAATTCACGGGAGATATTGGTATCTGCCTTGAGGAACGGATACATATACTGGTCAAAGCGTCCTGGGGAGATGGAGTGACCGTTTGCCTCGATCTGGAGCATGATCTGTACGAACCAGAATGCCTGACATGCTTCATAGAAGTTGGTTGCACCGTGTTCGGGTACGCGGTCACAGTT
Organism: Butyricicoccus sp.; assembly: GCA_020025755.1. Lineage (GTDB taxonomy): Bacteria > Bacillota > Clostridia > Oscillospirales > Butyricicoccaceae > Butyricicoccus. Next base: position 25,070 of record JAHHRO010000007.1, read on the forward strand.
TGCAGCGATCTGAACAAGTTCTGCCTTGCGCACCGGATCGGGGCAGACAGCCGCAAGTTCTCTTGCCTTTGCCGCATAGCGGTGTGCAAAGTTGATCGCAGCAGAATAGGTAATGACGAGTGCTTCATAGAAATTCTTTTTCTTGATGTACTCCGGATCGCTGGTGTCCAGCTTGGTCATGGCTTCGATGACCTGCTTGATGATGCCGGTGAAGCCGATCCTCAGAACCTTGCCGTAGTCTACGCATACATGTCCAACGCCGCCGTAGAAGTAGTTGCCTACCGTGAACACGCCGTTTGCGATGCAGTCCTTGGTCTCCTGCGACATGTAGGACTCAGCCAGTGCGCTTGTGGTCTTGCCTTCCCAGTACTTGAACGCTTCATGCAGCTCTGCGGCAGTCTCCTTGGGGATCTGGAATGGGTCAGCCAGACGCGTTCCCATGGTGTCGAATTCTTTCTCGACCCAGTCATAGGAGAACTCCGGACAGATCTCGGTAGAGCGCAGGTTCTTGGTGATGGAACCTACAACAAGTTCGTCCTCATGGATGGTGATTGGAAGATTGTTGAAGATCTTTTCAGCAGCCTTCGCGCGTCTCATGATCGGGGAAAGTCCTTCGGTCTCCTTATAAGACTCTGTTACCAGTACAGCGCGTTCGGATTCAACATAGGGGGTAGCGTCCACGATTGCCTTTTTCAGACGTTTCACTCTCTCAGTTGGTTCCGAAAATCCTTTTGCTAACATAAAACATCCTCCTTTATGATAATGCTTGGGGCATTACGCTTTCTCTTTTCAAAGGTGATACCCTTATGTGCATCACTCTCTGTCTTTCATGATAACGTATTTTTTATAAAACGATGGCATATTTTCAAAACTGAAAAAATGCAAAATCCAGACTTCTTGTATTTTCGCAGTGTCTGCTATCCTGTAATGGTAATACCTAAGAGGTGCAGAAACCCTTTCAGGATCTCGATATTGCCGGGCCACGCCGGAGCCGTGACGAGATTTTCAAAAAGGACGGCTTCATGGGGCTGTGCGTCCACAAAAACGCCGCCCACCGCCAAAACCTCAGGCTTTACCGCCGGATATGCGGTAACGCGCTTACCGCGAAGGACGTCCGCCGCCGTGAGGATCTGCACGCCGTGGCAGATCGCCGCGACTGGTTTGTGCAGTTCCATAAAGAAACGTACAATATCGAGTACACGCGGATCGAGCCGCAGGTATTCGGGCGCACGTCCGCCGGTCAAAAACAAACCATCATACTGCTCGAGCCGGAGATACGCAAAGGACGCATTCAGCACAAAATTGTGCCCCGGCTTTTCCGAATAGGTCTGATCGCCTTCAAAATCATGGATCGCCGTGCGAATGGTCTCTCCAGCGGACTTGTCCGGACAAACTACATCGACGGAGACCCCAGCCATTTCGAGTGCCTGATAGGGTACCATGACCTCATAATCCTCGGTATAGTCCCCTGCAAGCATGAGTACACGCTTCATTCGGTTCCCTCCTCTTGTGCCTGTTCCCAAGGGAGCACGTCTCCATCCTCCCTCAGATATTCTAAAATATCTCCCACGCCCTCCCCTGTAATGGAGCTGACGTAAAAAATCCTTTTGCAGCCGCACAGCTCCAGCCGCATGGCAGCAAGATCACATCGCGCCTCGGGGCGGTCGATCTGCGTGACAATGCCGATGACATCGCGCGTTGCCATAGAGACGATATTGGGGCTGTACAGGGAATAATCCTCGGTCGCGCTCATCAAAAGCCCCACCACATCGGCTTCGTAGGAGTAGATGACAAGGGCGCGTGCAAGGGTCTTGTTCTCGGCATATTCCCCCGGCGTATCAATAATGACATCATAGTGATTGATGTACTGCGTCTTGTGATAGGTGATCTTTTTCCCTTTGAGTGCCTGCGTCAGAGTGGTTTTCCCTGCACCGCTGCGCCCGACCAGCATGATCTTTTTCATGAATACGCCCTGCCTATGCCTTGGTGATCCTGCAGACGGTAAAGCCCAATTCACGCGCGGTATAGTCCAAAATGCGCTCAAATGCGATGTTTACATCGGAGATCGTGCCGGTAATAATGAGAGTCCCACTGAAGCGGTCGATGAATCCGATCTCAATTGCCGCCGCCTTGATCGCAAGATCTGCCGTGATGATCGCCGTTTCGCTTGGCGTCTGCGTCAGAACGCCAATGGCAGAATGGTTGTAGTCCTGTCTGGGATCAAGCCCCAGCTTTCTGTATATGATTTCGTCAGGGCTTGCGATGATATGCGCCATCGTGATCTGTTTGCCCGGAACGGACTCCTGCACGATACGCATGAGATCGCTCTGACTGCCATTCCAATTTTTGATTTCCATATCCACGATCGCCTTTCCATTTTCTGTCTGCTGTATTGGGTCACTATACTGGTTTGATTGTACCACGAAACCGTATTTCATTCAGGTAAGGAGCAGACGTATTTTTTGTATTTTCCAGACCTATCCTCTTTGAGAAGGAAGATTGTATCGTACCTTTTTTTAGGCTGTGGTGTGGTTGTACCGCCGTGCGGTTTTCTTATATAATATAAGGTAAGTAAGGGATTTTTTCGGCGCACACCAAAGATCCCACAGCAGGCGCAAACGCCTGCCTTGATCGCGCTGGGCTTTCCGAGTACAGGGGGAGATCCGTGTCTCCCCTGCCCAGTCTGCATCTAACCACATATACGAGTACCCATGCTATGAAAGGGGAGTATCTATGACGCTGCTCGAACAAATCAAGCAAGCCGGTATCGTCGGCTGCGGCGGAGCCGGTTTTCCCACCCATGTCAAGCTGAACTGTACGGTCGAATATCTGATCGTCAATGCCGCCGAGTGTGAACCGCTCCTGCGCACGGATCGCTGGCTTATGATCTACAAGGCACGCGAGATCGTTGCCGCCGTCACCATGATCCGCGAGATGGTGCAGGCAGAAAAGTGCTTTATCGCCTTAAAGGAGACCTATACGGAGGAAATCGCCGCACTGGAGGAAGCCATTCAGCAGACCAACGCACCGGTAAAACTGTACAGGATGCGCAATTTCTATCCGGCAGGTGATGAACAGATCATGGTCTGTGATGTCACAGGGCGCACCGTGCCGCCGACGGGCATCCCGCTCGATGTGGGCGCAGTCGTGTCCAACCTTGCAACGGTGTATGCCATCTATGAGGCATCTTCCGGAAAGCCGTTTACCAGCAAGTATCTGACCGTGACCGGCGCGGTGGCATCGCCCTGTATCGTGCATGCACCGCTCGGCACATCCTTTGCGGAGTGTCTGGCAGCGGCAGGCGGCAGCCTGCTCTCCTCCTATCATGTGATCGTGGGCGGTCCCATGATGGGAAAATGCTTTACGATGGCGGAAGCGGACAAGCTCACCGTGACCAAGACCACATCAGGCTTTATTTTGGTTGCCGATGATACGCCGCTCGTGCAAAAGCGTGAGATTCCGGTCTCCGTCTCGCTCAAGCGTGCAAAGACATCGTGTATCCAGTGCTCCTACTGTACGGAGATGTGCCCACGCTATCTGAGCGGCCATCCGCTCAAGCCCCATCTCATCATGCGGAAGCTTGCGTATGCGGAATCGCCCGAGGACATATTGGACGACCCCCATGTACAGCAGTCCATGATTTGCAGCGAATGCGGACTTTGCGAGACCTACGCCTGTCCGATGGGCTTGCAGCCGCGTCAGGTCAACATCTACCTCAAGAACCTGCTCCGGCAAAAGGGCTTCCGCTATCCCAAGCCGGAGGGAACGTTCACCCAGCTGGAAACGCGTGCATACCGCAAAGCCCCCAGCAAGCGCATGGCAGTGCGGCTCGGGGTCGACGGGTACTATGATTACAAGATCCATACCTGCATCGAGGCACAGCCGCGGCAGGTGCGCATTTCTCTGCGCCAGCACATCGGCGCACCGTCTCAGCCCGTTGTGCAGTGCGGTGACAAGGTGGTTTGCGGCCAGCTGATCGGCGCGATCCCAGAAAACGCGCTCGGTGCAAATATCCATGCAAGTATTGCAGGCACGGTCACACAGGTTTCGGAAGCTGAAGTCGTGATCTGTGCGGACATGCAGTCGTAAGGAGGGGTTTTATGATTACCATTGGTTTTTTGGAACTGAACAGCATTGCCAAGGGCATTCTGGCGGCAGATACCATGATCAAGGCGGCAGAGGTCAGGCTGATCGCGGCAAAGCCCAGCTGCCCCGGAAAATATCAAGTATTGATTTCCGGCGAGGTCTCCGCCGTGGAATCCTCTCTGCGTGCCGGTGAGCAGGCGGCAAAGGCAAACGTCGTGGACAGTCTGCTCATTCCGCGCGTCAGTCCGCAAGTCATCGAAGCGATCAATATGGCGGCTATGCCATCCAAGCTGAATGCGCTCGGTATCCTTGAATTTTTCTCGGTCACGGGTGCGATCATCGCAGCGGATGCCGCAGCAAAGGCAGCGAATATTTCCCTCATTGAAATTCGGCTGGGTACGGGTATCGGCGGCAAATCATTCGTGACCTTTACAGGCGATGTAGGCGCGGTGGAAGAAGGCGTGCGCGCCGGTGCCAAGTCCGTTGAGCAGAGCGGCACACTGATCGATCAGGTCGTGATTGCACATCCGGATCGTGAGCTTTACCGCAGCTTGCTGTAAAAGGAGGTCTGTGCGATGGAAGATCCCAAGGTACAGCAGATCACGGATGCCGTGGTGCGCGCCATTCGCCGCGAGCGGATGGGGCTTGCGCTTGCCCGTAAGCTGATCGAGCAGGGCGAGGAAATGGCGGAGAGTATGCAGATCCCTATGGTGCTGACCGTGGTCGATGACGGCGGCAACCTTGTTGCCATGCACCGCATGGATGACTCCCTGCTTGCCAGCATTGCGATCTCGCACGCCAAGGCGTACACTGCCGCTGCCCTGCGGCTTTCGACCGCTGAGGCGGCAAAGGCGGTTGTGCCAGGTCAGCCGCTCTACGGCTTGCAGGAGACACACCCAGGCAGGTTCTGTCTCTTTGGCGGTGGGGTGCCGATCTTTGCGGACGGACGCTGTATCGGCGGCTTCGGCGTATCCGGCGGCACGGTAGAGCAGGATATGGCAGTAGCCGAGTATGCTGCTGCTTTTGCAAAGCAGCTGTAAAGGCTTCTGTTTCCGCCTGTTGCGGAGGGTTTGGAACGTCCGTAGGATTTTCATTTCTGCGAAATAAGATTTGCTTCCAAGCAAAGAGTAACGTGTCGCGGTCTCGCGACGGAGACACAAGGAATAGAACCTTACGGTTCTTATCCTTGTGAATCCAACACTCCCTCTCCATCAGATTTACCTTGGTGCCGCCGCTAGGGTGTGAAAGTATGACCTCCGCCACAGGCGGGTTTTCCGAGGTCGGTTTGCTTCTACCCAGTGCCCCAAGGGCGCGAAAGTACGACCTCCGCCACAGGCGGGATCGTTCAGCCTCTTTTGGAGATCATTTTTCTGCAATCGTAAAGATTGTTTGTGCAATCGCTGGGGCAAACAGGACTGGCAATCATTTTTGCGTGTAAGGCGAAAGGGTTTGGTTGTTTCGTTGGATTTCACGCTCTACCGCAGCCTAAACGAGCAAACCAGTTTGCGAACTGGTTTGACTGTTCAAATGCTGCGGATTCCTTGTGCCGGTGGTCTGTGCTCGAACGTCCATTGCTGTGCGCACTGGACATGAGAACGCGCACGCGAGCGTTCATGGAGGGACTGTAAAAAAGTGAAAGATCCCCCACGAAAGTCAGGAGATTCACTGATTTTCGTGGGGGATATATTGCAGGAAATTCTATTTTACGGCAGACCGTTTACGCTTTGTTGTCCTTGTCGTCCTTACTGGAGGTGTAGAAGCAGTTCGGGCACTCCTCTACGTCCTTTTCTACATCCTTCTTCTGATACATGCAGCTCGGACACTCCTCTACATCTGTTTCGACCTCTTTCTTCTGGTACATACAGCTTGGGCAGGTATCCGGTGTTTCCTTAGGCTTGCCCCCTCCGTAAAAATTGCCCGTATATTTTTTCTCGCTCATTTTCGTTTCCTCCTTAAAAAAGTGGTGTACAATTCCTTTATTTATGATATCATTATAACAAATATAAACCCATATATAAACAAAGGAGGTATATATTTTGAATCGACTTACTGGAAAGAAAGCACCGGATTTTCACATTCAAGCGGTCTCCGGTGATGGAGAGCAGTTTTTGGAGCTGTCTCTGGACAGCTACCGCGGCCACTGGCTCGTGCTGTTCTTCTACCCAATGGACTTTACCTTTGTATGTCCGACCGAGATCACCTCGTTCAGTCAGGAGCTTGCCGCATTCGAGCAGGCAGACGCCAAGATCCTTGGGGTCAGCACGGACAGTGTGTATTGCCATCAGGCATGGATCCGCAGCGGCTTGGGCGCGATCTCCTACCCACTTGGCGCGGATAAGACCATGTCCATGTCTGCCGACTACGGCGTTCTGCTCGAGGACGAGGGCATTGCTCTGCGTGGTTTGTTCCTGATCGACCCCGAGCAGACCGTCCGCTACAGCGTCATCCATGACAACAATATCGGGCGCAATACCGCCGAGGTGCTGCGCGTATTAACGGCATTGCAGACCGGTTCGCTGTGCGGTGCCAACTGGACGATCGGCAGTGCGCCGCTCCAGACGGAGTCGCCCGAGCCGCCCGAGCCTGCCGCCGCTCCCCCGTCCACAAATGACACGGTGAAGATCTACACCCAGCCGGGATGCTCCTACTGCACCAAAACCAAAGAGTTTCTTGGTGCGCATCATATCCCGTATGTAGAGATCGACCTGTCTACCGACAAGGAGGGACAGGCATTCATGGACAGCCGCGGCTACACCGCCCTGCCCGTGACGGTCATCGGAACGGATGAGATCGCCGGCTTCCGTCTTGATAAGATCGAGTCCCTGCTCCATCAGGCGTAAGAACAACGACCCAGACTCCCAGCACTTTGGGAATCTGGGTCGTATTTTCTGTTATGCCATGAACAAGCCAGTGCCAAACAGAAGATTGATGACAAAAGTCAGGATAAAGATGGTGAATGCCGGTGGATCGACATGGGTATCACAGTTGGTGTTGAAGGTCGTGCCCAGAAAATCACCGAACAGGGATGCGATGATACCAAAGATCGGACCCATAATGGGGTTTCCGGCAGTGACTGCCGCCAGCGCGGAAATGAGTGCAATATGGTGCGTGCCGGGCATTGCAAAGCCAGCCTGAGCAAAGATCAGGGAAGCGGCTGCTATGCCGAAGCAGAGCACAGGGAAGCTGCCGATGGCAGCATCTGGTGCGCCCATATCCACGAGTGCCTGATAAACGAATCCGGTCGTAGTACCGATACCGAGTCCGAGCAGGGTATTGCACGCCATACCCTTACCGGCGGTAAAGTATACGCGCTTCTGTCCCTCCGGTGCCTTTCCGATGAGACCAGATGAGCCAAACAGGAAGCGCACGATGATGCCTGAGATCACGACGGTGATACCGGGGAGGTCTGTATTGAGATGGAGAACCGAGCCTATGAGATAATGGATCAAGAAGCCCAGAACACCGAACACACCGCCGACGATCAGAGTTATCGGATCTGTCAGACCATTGAGACAGGACAGGATATCGGTTCCGTCTCCGAGTTTCTTTGTTTTTGCTGCGTATGCAGCCGCTGCCACGCCGCCTGCAAAGGCGATATGCGGACCAAGATAGGAGCCAAAGGCGACCATACCGACCGTGAGGTCTGCGCCTCCTGCCATTGCGATCGAAGAACCAACGATCGCGATCACGCCTGTAAGGATGAACGCAGGGAGCGCACCCATGTACGCACCGATGACGCCGCCTCCAAATGCTGCGACCAAAGCAAACATGTTCATACTGATATTTCTCCCTTCTCTATTTTATTGTATTGGGCATGTTTCGGGAAACGGCAAACCGATCTCCCCCCTCCCCGAAACTGCATCTTGCTTACGCTCCTTTCTTTTCCGTACTTCATTATATCAATTTTACCATTTTCCCCCATTTTTTCCCTATCCAATTCATGCGAAAAAACGGTAATTTCCAATCCTCTTGCTTTCTATTGTTTTGTGAACTTTCACAAAAATGATCTGTATAACAGGTCTGAAAAACACCATATATGACAAATTCTGGTGTTTTTGCGCCCACCAGTCCATCTTTCTCCATGCACATGTTCCCCCATTTTTCCGGCTGTTTTCTTTAAAAATCCCCATTTTCCGGCAACAAAAGCGAGGCATTCCGCCTCGCCCAGCTTGTAGAAAAAGGCTTTTCGCTATTTTTTATTGGAGCAAAGCGACCCCAAATCTTCAAAATCCAAGGACATGTGCCTTGGATTTTGCCCTCGACCCGCGCCATCGGGCGCGAAACCGGGGGTATCAGAGCCAGTTTCTACTGGAACTGGCTCTGTATCCAGGGGGATTGGATCCCCATGGAAAGACTGTCGAAGTTTTTCGACAGTCTCAGCGAGGCATTCCGCCTCGCCCTTGTTTTGTCCGTATTTGCTTTATGAACCACTTGCGTCTGCTCTGCTGTGATAGGCAGTATGCAGCAGCTGCTCTGCTCGCTCGCTGAGGGGATGCGTAAGGAAGGTATCATAGATTTGCGTGATCTCCGGATTGTCCAGCGCGGTGCGCATGGATCTTTGCTTGTCCGCATCGTAAAGGGCACGGATCCGTGCCTGCCGTGTGGTATTCGGTACAGGGATCACAGCTCCGCTTGGCTGTCCTGCGCCGCTGATACAGCCGCCGGGGCAGGTCATGACCTCCACGAAATGATAGGTGTCGATCTTACCGCTTTCGATGAGAGCTTCCGCCGCCTTGGTGCCGTAAACGACTGCGACCCTGACCTCCTGACCGCCCACCGAAACGGTGGCTTCCTTGATCTGCTCCATGCCGCGCACCGGCGTATAGTCCAGCAGCAGGTCGATGGGCTTCTGTCCCGTGACCGAAGCATAGACCATACGCAAAGCAGCCTCCATCACGCCGCCCGTGTTTCCAAAGATCAATCCGGCACCGCTGCTTTTTCCCATGATGGAATCAAAGGCAGCCGGTGTGAGCTGTGCGAAGTCGATCTGTTCCGCGCAGAGCCAGTCGGAAAGTTCCTGCGTTGTCAGCACATAGTCATTGTCACGCAGACCTGCAATGCCGTCAAACGCACTGGCATCACACAGTTCCTCGCGTGTGATCTCGAACTTCTTTGCTGTACAGGGCGCGACTGCCACCGTGACGATGCGTCTGGGGTCAAGACCCATTTTTTGTGCGAAATAGGTCTTGACGAGTGCCCCCTGCATACTGATGGGGCTTTTTGCGGTGGAAAGATTGGGGATACGCGCCGGATGAAAGGTTTCAATGTACTTGACCCACGCCGGACAGCAGCTGGTAAACTGTGGGAGCGTCCCCTTTCCGGACAGCAGCCGTCTCAGGAACTCCGTTCCCTCCTCCATAATGGTCAGATCGGCGGCGAAGGCAACATCGAGCACATAGTCCGCGCCCAGCTGCTTGAGGGCAGAAACCATTTTGCCCTCCACGAACGTGCCCTCTTTCTCCCCGAAGCACTCCCCCAATCCCACACGGACAGAGGGAGCGGTCGAAATGACGACGATCTTTTCCGGATCGCGCACGGCATCCCGTACCTGCATCCAGTCAGGTCTTGCATAGATGGCATGCTCAGGACAGACTGCCGCACACTGTCCGCAGTTGACGCAGGGAAAGCCCTGTGCGCCCCCCAGATGCGCCTTGGCTGCCACACCGATCTCCTCCCGACAGACCGCAAGACAATGCCCACAGCCCACACAGCGCGTAAAATCCTTAACGATCGCAGGATTGTTTCCATATACCGGTACACAGTTCATTACAGCCTCAGCCATCCAGCCCCAGCCCCTTTCGCTTGTCCGAAATGATGTCTGTGATCCTGCGTGCCGCCTCGTCGATTTCGGTCTCGATCAGGAGTCTGCCGCCTGTCAGATCCTGAAGCTGTCTCCCCAGTACATCGAGCACCACAGGGCTGCCCGTCACGAAAGGCGGTAAACCAAGATGCACATGGAAGCCGAGGGCGAGCGCGAATGCGCCGTCTGCCAGTGCCTGCTCCTCCAGCCATTGCGGTGCAGAGACCACAACGGGAAGCTGGGGCAGATCCACGCCCAACGCTGCCGCGAGTTCTCCGGCGACGCTCTCGATGCGTCCGATGGCAAGGCAGGGGCCGAAGTTGAGCACGGGCGGAATCCCCAGCGTGCGGCATACCTCAGAAAGCCCTGCGCCTGCCATAGAAGCCGCCTCGCGTGCCATCAAGCCGCAGTTTTCCAGTCCGCCGCAGGTACAGCCGGCGGAAAGCACCAAAATATCGTTTGCGATCAGCTTTTTCGCCAGTTCCACGGTGAATACATCATGTCCCTTGGCGCGGAGGTTGGAGCAGCCCACGACCGCCGCAACACCCTTGATCTTACCGGCTGCAATGAGATCGATGAGCGGTGCGAACGAGCCGCCGAGTGCCCCCTTGAGCGTCACCTCGGTCACTCCCGTGATCGCCTCATGGCAGCCGTGATGCTGCATGGGGTTTTGGCGTGCTCCACTCCGGCTGCGCTTGGTAAAGGATGCGAGTGCAGCGGCGATGATGTTTGCGCTGATTTCCTCGCGCTGCTCGGGCTGATAGGTCAGCAGCCTTGCGCCCTTTTTCTTTGCCACGTCGTCCAGACAGAGCATAGGGATATCCAGCTTGTCGCAGATGGGCTCGATGCCCGGAATGGAGCAGTTGAACTCGGACACGACAAGGTCGATGCAGCCGGTCAGCAGCACCGCCTCACTGGTATAGTTGTTACCGGCATGGCCGCAGAATACGCTTTCAAAGCACTTGCTGCGTACCTGAAAATCCTGCCCGACGCAGGTACAGCCTACAATGCGCAGTCCCTTTGCGCCCACCTGTTCAGCCATTTTCTGAATGGCAGGATGCTCCATGAGCTCTGTCAGGCAGCCAAACATGCTTTGCTGATGTCCAGTCACCATGATATTGATGCAGTTAGGGTCAATGACCTGCATGCCAACGGGATCAAAGCCCAGCTTAGGCTCGCCCATGAGGATATCATTGAGTTGATTGACGAGCACCAGCCCATAGAGACCGGTCGAGATGCCCAGCCGCAGGCACTGCATAAGCATATCCACCGGATCGGAATTTAAGTTGGTGGATGTCTTGACGACTGCATTGAAGATCTCGTCCTTTGCACCCCCTGGCAGCAGTCCGATCTTCTTCCAGAGATCGGCACGCATGCCGTAGGCGATTTTTTCGGTCAGCACCATTTTCTGTTCGAGGGGACGGCGCAGATCCTCCAGAATGGCGCGTGCCAGCGCGAGTGCCTTTTGCGAATCGGTCTCTCCCGAAATACCCAGTGTATCGCACAAACGATGCAGGGTGCTGATGCCCCTGAGCGGTCGTCCGGCAAGGGCAGCTGCCTCGAGTTCCTTTGCCGCATCCTCTGCGACATGGATATAACAGCCAGAACCTGCTGCCACGGAACGCAGGAAGTTTCTGGCGACGATGGTATCTGCATCTGCACCGCAAACACCCTTGGGGCGTGCTTTTGAGATGCGGCAGGGGCCATTCGAGCAGAGTTTGCAGCATACGCCATCCAGACCGAAGCCGCATTTCACCTCCTGCTGAGTCATCCGGCGGTGCGAGTGATCGTCCGGCACGGATGCCAGAAACGCCTCTAATGTTTTATCGGCACTTTGGCACATCCGGCACGTTGTATTGTCCATATTGCCTCCTCCTTTTCACGGGATCCAATCGATCGGATATGAAAATATTATAGCACAGGGGGCATTGCGGACAGGTGCACGATACAGACATAAAACATGTAATATCAACGCCAACGGATTTCTGATCCCTCCGCAATTTGCGCCAGCAAAAACCTTCCGTCATATTGCAGCTTGTGCAAGCCAAGCGGTTTGCAGCCGCTTTTGAACCTTTCAGCAAAGATGCACAGCCGATACACACGCTTCTTGAACGGCTGCAAAAGCATGGCTTTTCCGGCACATACCTTGTAAAAATGATTTATTTTCTATCAGAGTCTGTCGATATTGATATTATGAGTATATTTTATATCCCCCTGTTTTGCCGGATCGCAAAAGCATCCCTGCACCGAGCTGCGTGTGGGGGCTTCCGCAGCCGACCTTTATTTTTGAAATCAACTGAAAGGATGGATCATTGCCATGCAGATCAACGGATACCGAAACGCGATGCCCTCTGCCACGCCTGCACCTGACGCATCGCAGAAAACCGAGACCCCAAACCGAAACGGCTTCACACAAATGCTGCAAAACACACACCTCTTTGCAGCCGGTTCGGCACAACAAACCGCTGACCTCTCCCCCGAGGAAGAAATGGAGGTATTCAAGAAGGAGATCTATTGGGAGCTTGCACAGATCAACGCGATGAACTCCCCCTCCGTTCTCTCCAATTCCGTCCGCATTACGGACGACGGCTTCCAGCGCATGAAGGACGACCCCGAATACCGCAAAGAGATCATGGACTGGCTGCGCGCTGATGCACGCGCTTCTTACGGACTCCCGGGCGGCGTTCATGTGATGACGACCATCACCGGACACGGTGCAACCTCAAGTTCCATTGGGGACTGTGCTGGGGGCGGATTATTTGGTTCTCAAAAGGATGACTCCTTTTATTATGCGGAGCGCAAAGCCAAGCAGCGCAAGCGAGATGCCGAATGGTTTCAGGAGCGGCACGAGCGCGAAATGCTTGCAAAGCTGCGTCTCAAAAAGCAGATGGCGAAAAAGGCGCAGGCAAAAGCCATCGACCCCAACGGGCCCGACCCCACGTTCAACATTGCGGAGCTGCTGTTCGGCTCCATGACGGCACAGGGCGGCGTACTCTGAGTACATCAAAACATGAAAAAAAGTACCGCTGGGAATCATTCCCGGCGGTACTTTTTCTATCTTGGATGTAAGATCGTATGCGTGATTTTTTATGGTACATTATCAGCAAGGAGCTTATCGTATTTTGCCTCGATCTTGAGCGAATAGAGAAAGAACGGTACGCCGATGAGGAGGATCAAAGAGATGGAGAGATAGAGTGGGAGCGATACGGTTGCAGACAGGAATTCCCAGCCCCATAGCGCAATGCCAAACAGCAAGCTGATCCAGCCGCCGGAACGGATATAGTCCTTGCTCCAGCTTCTGCCCTTGAACTTTTCTGGTATCCAACCGAGTCCAAACAGCCCTGCAAGTCCTGTTCCGATCACAATAACCTCTAAAAGAATCATCATCGTCACTCCTTTTTCATAAAATACGATATTGTGTTTTCTTGTCCTCATTATAACACAAATCTGTGTATTGTAAATAGGAGATTTTCAAATAGGAGATTTTCATTTTCAGAAAATGATTTGCTTCAAAGCAAAAAGTAACGTGTCGCGCCAGCGCAAGGCTGCAAAGGTTGTGGTTCCACACACTGCGGCGGCTTTGGAACGTCTGTTGTTTTGATCCCCCACTCAAGGGTATTCGACCGGAACAAACGGCACATATCCGTTTTTAAAATACCCTGCTGTATTTTGGCGTCCATAGTCCTGTTCCACGCCGACCAGTTCCCCTCCGCTTCTGACATGGCGGATCATCTCCTGCAACAACACGCGGTCGATCGAACAGTGCTCCTTTACAAATTCCTCGATGGTATCCCGAAATGTTTCTCTGCGCATCTGTGCATAAAGGTCTATATCGGCGTCGGACGCGCCGCTTTTTACCTGTTCGATTATTTTTGCCGCGCCCTGTTTCACAACTTCCCATTTTGCGGCTTCCCGCTCGGACTTACTCACCATAGATCCCGTATACGTTTCGAGCCCCCGATTGAGGTCATCATATTCCTGTCGGGTGATCTCTCCGCTGGCAAATGCATCATCGATCTGCCTGCCGATCTGCCCGAAATGCTCTGCGAGCTGTTTTTCGCTCATTCCTGACATGATCTTCCAGTGCATATCCTCATTCCTCTCGTCCATGCACGCGGAGAGTCTTTTGGCGGCATCCGAAACGGAAGCATGGGTAAAGCTGGTCGATTCCTGCCGCTCAGGCAGTGCAAAGGTGAGGGGAACCTGTCCCATCGTGACCGAACCTGACAGAATGGGTGATTTCTGTCCACTCAGCACCACGGTGTCCCGATCTTCCATCCGTTTTGTCTGTGCCTGTCCCGTTTTCTGTTCGGTCTGGAGTGTCTGCACCGGATCCGCCCTGTGTATCTGATTTTTTACATGATACGCAGTCAGGCGAAGTCCTGAGATATCCTGCATGTGATCGCCTCCCTTTTATGGAATATCGGCTTCTCTTATAAAAATATAATATCCATTTTAAAATTTATATCTTTTTCCTCTTTGTTCATTTTCAGAGCCATCTGATAGGTTGCAATCTGGCGCATAATTTGCTATGCTAATATCAGTAATTTCCAGTAAAACCCAAATCAAGGAGTCTCAAAGCCATGTATACCGAAGTATTCGTGCCCCGAAAAAACGCCCCCATCCTGAAGGTTCTCAAAATTGCGTCCGCTGTGCTCACCCTTGTGTGTCTCGCCCTCACTCCTGTAAACCTCATTGCGCTTGCCGGTGTGGTGGTCTTTGCCCTGCTGTTCTGGCAGCTTTCCCTGCGTGTCGATATCGAGTATCAGTACATCTATCTGGATGGTGATCTCCAGATCGACAAGGTGATCGGCAACGCGCGGCGCAAGCATATCGCAACCGTGAAGGTTGGTGAGATCCTGCTGATCGCGCCCCAAAACGCCCCTGTTCTCCATAACCACAGGGATTGCCCAACCGTTGATGTCTGCGCCAACGACAAGGCAAAGCCGCCTGTTGTTATGGTATGCCGTACAAACGACACCAACAAGAAATTCCTTCTGCAAATGAATGATGCCCTGCTGGAGATCCTGAAACGACAGATCCCCTCCAAGCTGCAAAATATTTGAACTGCCAAGCCGCCCAAACCCAGACGGGGGGCAGTTTGAGCCGCCGAAAAATCCCGAGGGGACCAGAGCCGGTTTCTGTTGAAGCTGGCTCTGACCCCCTCGGCTGCGCGTGTATTCGTGCGGATCGAAAACAAGAGCCAAGGCGCATGTCCTTGGCTCTTGGAAATTTCAGGCTGCTTTGCTCTGAAACGAAATCACGAAAAGGCTTTTTTACAAGCCAAGCCGTCCGCATCCAACGGGCGGTTTTTTCATGCTCTAAACGCAGTGCCGTGCAGTATCCCAGCATCGACATCGTGGTTGGGGCGCAGGCTCTATGTCTTTGGGCTGATCTCCCATGTTTTCGGGCATCCTGCCTGCGCCGACCTTTTTAGTCCTCCAGCATTGCAAGGATCTGATCCTTGGGTCTTGCGCCCATTGCATGGCTGGTGACCTCGCCATTCTTTATGACCATAAGGGTCGGGATGCTCATGATGCGGAACTGTGCAGCAAGCTCCTGCTCCTCATCGACATTGACCTTGCCGACCTTAATATCCGATCGTTCCTCTGCGATCTGCTCTACGAGCGGAACGACCTGACGGCAGGGGCCGCACCATGGTGCCCAAAAATCGAGCAGTACGGGCTTATCGCTTTCCATGACTTCCAGTTGGAAATTGTTTTTATTGATATTGATTGCAGACATTCTGCCATCCTCCTCTGTTTTGTTTTCTGGATCTACTATACCATGTTTTACGACATACTTCTGTAACTTGGTCACAGAACATTTCCGCTGACCTGCTCCAGCCGCCCTGCCGCTTCCCTCAGTATGCCCCGATTTACAGGGAAATCAAGCAAAATAGACTGCCTCTGAAAAAAATCCTCCATTACATGCCATGATTTGACAATGCAACGGAGGGTTTGGGTGTAAGATCTTTATAGATCCTTGGTCAGACCAGCGATATTCTTATTTGGGATTTCCAGCATACTTTTTACCTGTTCGCATTTTCCGCGGCTGGGGATCGTGTAGCTGAGAAACCCTGCGATGGTTGCGACCAGTTCATCCCCTTCCTCACGGTACTGCGGACGATCCACGCATACGACCCCGGCGGTTTTGCCGCCACACAGGATATGCGTTATGATGCGGCTCTTTTTGGATTCTTCATCGCAGCTGCCTTTGGCGACAGGGAAAAACGATGCGATCGAATCTTTCCCCTCAGCGCACCACTCCCAGCCCAGCTCCCACATATCGTCTCTGCTGCTGTTTTTCAGGATATATACTCGCTCGGCCTCGGAAAATTCGCCAATGATCTCAAGCACGCGCAATGCTGTCTGTTCCACATCGACATTGCTGAACAGGACCTTACATACATCTACGATCGCGCTTTGAAGGTTCAGTCGTTTCTGGATGCTCTGGCTGATGACTTCCTTTTCGGTGATATCGATCGCGATCTCTGCGCGTGCCATTCCTCCCTTCCACGGGATCAGCTTGTCCTTGAGGATGAAATGCTTGTTGAGGAAGGTGTTTTCCATCTCCCATATAAGGAACTTTTCTCGGCACAGCTGTGAATTGGTACAAAATTCGCAGGGCTCATTCTTTCCCTGCAGCACCTCATAGCACTTGCGCCCCTTATAGTCGTATACTCCGGTCAGACGTCTGCCGGTCGCATTGAGATAGTATAGTTCATAGGTCTCGACATCGACGACGCAGACCATTTCATCCATGTTCTCTGTGATATTGCCGATCTCCTCCTTGCGCAGCTCCTCCAGAAATTCCTTGCTTTCCTTGGACTCCAGCTTATGCAGCTTGGACTCTTTTGCCACGCGCTCCAGATAAGGCTTGCAGTGCGTGAAGATATAAGTCTGTTCAAAGAGCTCCACGGAATACGGCTTTGCAAAGAAGTATCCCTGCAGGATATCGGCATTGAGCTCCTGCAAGGCGACCAGCTCCTCTGCTGTCTCAACGCCCTCGCAGCACACCTCGATATTCGTGCTGTGTGCCAACTCGATCATATTGCTGAGCAGGCGGAAATTATAGGCATTGTATTGTACACGGCTCACAAAGCAGCGATCGATCTTGACCTCGTTGATCTCGATGCGCTTGAGGTAACTGAGGCTGGAATAGCCTGTGCCAAAGTCATCGATGGAGATGCGGATGCCGTTCTGCTTCCAGATATAGAAGATCTTGTTGAAGTAGTCATAGTTTTGCAGCTGGATGCTCTCGGTCATTTCAAGCGTCAGTGCATTTCCGGGCAGGTCAGCTTCTTTCAAAACATCGAGGACGAGATTGGTAATGCCCTCCTGCTGTAACTGGATATAGGAGATATTGACGCTCATATGCAGGTGGGGCAGTGATTTTCTCCATTTTTTACACTGATCGACCGCGGTGCGCAGCACCCATTCTCCGACCTGACAAATGAGTCCAGCCTGTTCGAGCAGCGGAATAAACTCCACGGGGCTGATGCGTCCTCTCGTGGGCGACTCATAGCGCAGCAGAGCCTCCACGCCATGGATCTGAAAGTTCTGGCAGCTCACCTGCGGCTGATATTCCAGTGAAAAGCCCCTGCATCCATCAAGGATACAGCCCCTCATTTCGGCCAGCAGTTCTACCTGCACAAGATTTTTCTGGTATTCCTCCTCCGAGAAGAAAAGCATCCTATTTTTTCCTTCTTTTTTGGCTTGTCCGAGTGCGGTTTCTGCATAAAGATAGATCGAGTTGCCATCCATGCCATCATCACACCGATAGTTCACGACGCCTGCGGAGATCGTACAGATATTTTCGAGCGTGCTTCGGACGTTGCGATAGAATGCTTCCACATCGTCCTGCTGCTGTCCAATAAAGTTCACGGCAAAGCAGTCTCCATCGAGGCGGTAGAGCTCCATCGGGTATCGGGTGTGCTGGTCGAGCATTTCAGCGACCTGCCGGAGCATGGTATCGCCGAACGCCCTGCCCTGCGTGATATTGATGTTGCGGAAATTGTCTATGCCAAGGATCATGAGGTAGCCATCATGTTCCTTCGCGCCGGATTTGATATCCTGCATGAATTTCCCTCGGCTGAACAAGCCGGTCAAGTTATCGACCATACCGCCCGAAATGATCTCGGAAATACGTCCGACGAGCAGACAGGACTGTGTGTTCTCCTTTTGACGCAGCATCCCCTTGACAGACACCCAGACCTTGTTCCCTGCCCGATCCAAGATCCGGTACTCGATATCAAAGGAACCGATCTCACCTCGGATCAAAAGATCCCTGTAATGATTCATAAGAGGTCGATCCTTCGCATATACGATATTGTTCCAGTCCTCGAAGTCGTTCCCATCCTCCCCTGCTGGCGGAATGGGGAATTTCTCGCGGATCTTGTCGGTCAAGAAGACGCGTCCTGCGGTCATATCATAGATATAGATATAATCATCGAGACTTTCATCAAAGAGCTGGAGTGTCCGTATATGCTGCTGCAATTGCTCAGATAGACTCATCGTTCTTATATTGTTATATGGGTTCTCTTTATCTGGCATAAATATCCCTCCAATATCTTCTCCGCAATCTTTGCTGCTTTTGCCAAGGCTCTGGATACAGCGCACCCGTCTGGCATGGAAAGCAGCACCGCTGTCCTTGTATCTTATGGATCGTCGATCTGCCCTGTTTTTATGTGCTTCTGTACAGGCAGCCCGGCCTCTGAGCCGCGGCGGTGCTTTTCTGCCGCGGCGCAACGCGGCAGCCCCTTCAAAACTATTTTCCCGAAAAAATATGCGAATATCCCCCACATATTCTTTCAGATACGATCCTTTCTTTTCCTTCCGATCCAAGCGGATCGAAAAATGCATATCGATATATCAGTCGAATATATTATACAATACCCTTCACGATTCTTCAATCTCATAATTTATGGAATACTTCGTTCTGCCAAAAAAGTGTGATCACACCCATACTGCCCGATTTTCTCTGAAAGATCCGTTGTTTTACATCCCAAAACACATGGCATACAGGCATTGGATGGCGCGATCTGCCCAGAAAAAGCGGCGTGTGCTGCGGCTGACCTCCTGTAAGCTGATGGCTCGAAATGGCAGCACAAGCTGTATGTCCCCAAGTTTCAAACGCTTCAACCCCCTTGCCCCTTTCGCATTTTTGATTTCTTTGACACTTTTGACGCCAATGAAAAACTGTATTGACACTATAAATCAATTAAGATAAACTTAAAATACAAAATAGCACGCATTTGTGTTCTATCGAATGCGTTGGTTAGTTGTAACTAACTCACAATTGGAATGCACATATCTGCAAAGCAAGTATTTTACTTGAAATTTCTCATGCCGAACACATACGGATGCAACGCAAAAGCTACAGGGTCCATTGATGACGCTCAAAGCTCCTCCATACCGCAGCAACGATATGTTTCTGAAAAACGAGAAATTTGATTGTCATATATTTCTTAAGAATGTGCATGTTTTTTTCACGTTAAGGTTAGTTTACACTAACAAAGTAGGAAAGGAGTAGAAAAATTGAACAAAAAGCAGGTATTCTCACTCGCATTGTCTGCAAGTTTAGCGTTAGGAGGACTTCCCACGGCGATGGCAGCTGAAAAAGGTGCGATCGACTTGAAGGGGCACTGGGCTTCCGACGCTATGGAAAAATGGAAGCTATACGATGTCATTTCCGGTTATCCGGATGGCTCTATGAAGCCCAACCAATCGGTTTCACGCGCGGAGCTTGTCTCCATGCTGGATAGGATCATGGCATACCAGCAGGCTGCTCCCAATCACTTTGCAGATTGTGCAGATTCTGCATGGTATACCCCTGCCATGTTACATGCAGTTGCGGCAGGCATCCTCGAGGGGGATGGTAAAATGCTTTCTCCTCATACAGCAGCTACACGCCAAGAGGCTGCTGTCATGATCGCGCGAGTGCTTGAACTTGATACGTCCGATATCAGCGCGAGCAGCTTTGCCGACGATGCTGCGATTTCAGCATTTGCGCGTCCGGCTGTCAAGGCATTGTGCGATGTCGGGATCATGAAAGGAGACGCCAATCATTACTTTCATCCCAATAAGGCGATCACGCGCGGTGAGATCGCTCAGATGCTGTCCAATGCTTTTGACGTAATCATCCCCCAAGGGCAGACCGTGACCCGATCAGAGATCGGAACTGTTGTTTTGCAGGGCGATGGCGCACACCTGAATGGACAGCATGTGCGTGGTGATGTGATCATTGCAGAGGGCGTTGCTGACGGTGACGTGAAACTAAATAACGTTACGGTTGATGGCCGTATTTTAGTACGCGGCGGCGGCAGGAACTCGATCCACCTAATTGGAAGCCGTACACCTGAAGTCATTATGGATAAAAGCGGCACACCCGTACGTCTTGTCATTGCCACCAATTCCAGCGTCGAAAAGATCATGATTTCTGATGGAAATGCTTCTGTAAAGGTTGAAGGCAATGCAGACAGCATGATTATTAAAGGCGCAGACACCTCGCTCTCTCTCAACGGAACGATCGACACGGTAAATGTAGCAGAAACTGCAATCAATACAGATATCAAAATCGAGGCCGCCGCTCAGATATCTTCTATTATCGCAAATGCACCAGCCGTAAATATCTCTGGTGATGGTAAGGTACAGCATGTGACTGCAAATGCAGATAACATTTCAGTCAATACACCCAAAACCAATGTCACAGCGACCAGTGGTGTCGTTGGTGTCGTTGCAAATGGAAAAATGATATCCGATAAGTCCACTACCAGCGGTTCTGCTCACAATCAAAATTCCAGCAGCAAGCACACTTCTGGTAGTTCTTCGAACAAAAGACCTTCCTCTAACAGTTCTTCCGGCGGCGGCAGTTCTTCCGGCGGCGGCACTTCTTCCGGCGGCGGTACTTCTTCCGGCGGCGGCAGTTCTTCCGGCGGCGGCACTTCTTCTGGCGGCGGCACTTCTTCTGGCGGCGGCACTTCTTCTGGCGGCGGCACTTCTTCGGGCGGCGGCAGCAGTTCTTCGGGCGATTCTTCCGCTATCACACAGTCCGTACTTGTTGATGCGGCGCAGACCAAACTGATCGACCTTGGCTGGATCAGCTATGTCACCGTTTCCTTTGCGGATGGCTACGATGTATCCAATAGCAAACTAATGGTAGATGGTGTAGATGTCACTCCTGCATTCTCCAAAGTCGATGACAGTGGGAAGATCGTTAAATGGGAAATCACAAATTACAAACCTGCTCGGCTTGTAATTTCCAGTGGCAGCAAGCAGCAAACTGTCCAGCTGAGTGACAATCCCACGCCAACACCCCCTGAACTTGTTTCGAAACCCACTGCCCCCACTTATATCATGACCCATGGTGCAGTACCTGTCTGGGACTATCACTTGACCAATTTTGATGATGCAGGCAAAGCACGCATCCATCCCGACAAGACAACATTTTCTTTGGATGCAATTTCATCTGCAACCGTCAAAAGCTTCTCACCTCCAGCCGAGCTGCGTTCAACAGAGGAAAATCAATATGGGGTAGCTGGAAATGTCGAGATCCTGTTCAATTATAATACAGAATCAGAACGGGCATGGTTTGATGCGGTAGCGGAAACTGAGGGCTTGGCACTTGTTGAATTCAACGAGAACAAAAACACGCTGAACAACAAGCTGACGTATACCAAAGAAACCGTTCCTCATCATGGCGGAATGGTTGGCAAGCTGACGATCCCAATTCCACAGGAAAACTTCTTCAGCAACAAACGATACTATGTTCGCGTTCAGAATGCGCAAGGTGCTGCAGTGCTTGTTCCGATCCATGTTGTCAATGAGACAGCACCGGTTATGCAGCTTTATGGGGCAGGCAAGATCAAATCTGGTCAAAATATACATTTCAAAGTGAAAAACATGGTGTATGGTGTCACACAGCCGGTTGAAACCGTCACTCTGACCGACCCAAATGGCGAGCAAAGAACACTTGAGAAAATAACTGACTGGTATTTACTGGGTGACTTATTTGTGCTGTATAATGATACTCACAATAACATTCCGCTTAACGGTAAGTATACCATTACAGCACATTCCAATGGTTTCAAACCGATGAGCAAAACCTTCGAGGTTACAGGCGGAAAAAGTGCTTCTGTTGATCCGGACAGCTCCACCCCAATCAACAGGACCTTCAAAAACAGCGATATCGCCAAGCATGCTCCCAAGCCGAATTTTTCCGTACAAGCAAAGCATGCAGCACCCAGAACCGTAGATGCTATTTCACGCGCCACCTCATCTTCGGGCGGTAGCGGAGGTGATTCCGATGGCGGCGGCAGCACCGTTGTCCCGGCAAACCTGTTGTTTCATGCGGATCTGCTCAGCAATGCACTGATCCTATGTGAATTGGGTATTGAAAATCCTCACGCAGAAGGGATCGTGACCCGTTGGAACGAGCAGGTCAATGGTTGGGACTCTGTATTCAGTGAAGATGGTAAGATCTTCTATGATTGGACCGACTATTCTAACGCTGTGCAGGACGCCGCTTTGCAGGGAAAATATCTGAGCTTTAAGAGCTATACACAATCCGGCAACGCGGAAACCACAAAAAATCGTCCTTATGCAGTGAAGGAGATCCTGGAAGACAATCTGCTGGGACAAACGCAGTATAATGGCAGCTACAAGGGGTTGGTTCCGCCAGTTCTTACATTGGAATCCGAGACCGACGCCATCGAAAACAGTGATACTGTATTGATCAGCAAAGACCCGAGCTTTGCCGATTATCTGAAAGAGATTCGTGAGATTCGTATCGATGATTGGAAGCCGTTAGCACCTGAGCAGTATTCCATTTCAGACAACAAGCTGATCCTCAAAAAAGGCGTGCTGAAGGCTGGCGACAATACGATCGAGCTTATTGCAGATGGCTATAAGAAGAACTATCTCTCTGTATATTGCAAAAAAGCGTTGGAAGAAGACGCAGAGATCTTGACATTGGATCAAAAAAAGTATCAGATCGGTGATCCAGTCATTATCACAACAAGCGGAAAAACAGGTGACTACTTCAAGCACATCAGTCGGGATGGTGCGGTGAGGCTGAGGATGCCAAATGGCACGGATCGGATCATTCGCCCACATGGAAGCGAGAGCCTCTCTGAAGAAATTGGTTATACGATCTCAGGGCGGACATTGACTTTGGGTAAGGATATATTTACCCTGCCTGGCGAATACACATTGACGTTGACACCAGAGTTCACCAACGGACAGAATGTTGAGGCGATTTACCAGAAGAAGCAGCTCACATTCTCATTCGAGTCTAAAGAACCTGCACCTGAGGTATCAGAGAACAAGGCACCGCCTCAGCCTCACAGCAGTATGCAGGATTATATTACCCAAGACTATAAACTTGAGTTCGGTACGGAAAATGAGGAATGGCTCAATGCCATTTCATCTGTCACAGTAAATGATAGGGTCTATACCGATGGTTATGTGTGGCGCAATGAGAAGTATTCTGCTTCAAACGGGACCCTGTCGCTTGGTAATACAGCAGCATTTAAGGATGATAACAATACCATTCGAGTGATGGCCAACGGTTATGCTCCGCTTACGATCATTATGACGAAAGACGGAAAACTTGTTGCAGATGAAGGTGCGTCTCATTCAGTACCTCCTGCACAAGAGGAGCATACCATGCAGGATGTGCCGGCACAAGAGCCCGAGACCAGCGAACCTTCCCAAGAACATGAAGACCACGAAGACCCTGCCCTCCCCCAGCCGCCTCAGCCGATCAAGAGTGAAAAAATTTTTTTCAGTGATGACTATCAAATCGAATTTGGCATGGGAAATGATGACTGGTTCCAGTCCATTTCATCTGTCACAGTAAATGGTACGGTCTATACGTCTGGTTATGTATCTAATAACACAATGTATTCTGCCAGAGCCACTGATGGACATTTGCTGCTTGGCTGCAAAGCATTTCAAGAGGGTGAGGACAACACCATTGAAGTAACTGCAAGCGGCTATGCTCCCCTGACTATGGTTATGAGCAAGGCCGGAAAGATCATCAAAAAATAATTCCTTCGCTTCATAAATCATTATGAATATCATCCAGCCTATGCTGTCCAATCAATGGATCCGGCTTGTATAAACAATACAAACGGGATCCCCAACGGCAGAACATGGAGCTATAAACGGAGTGGCGCAGCGTTAGCAGCGTCACTCCTGTTTTATATTAGAGTTTGCTCTGGTTCGAAAAAATTTTTGATGTTGTAACATAAAAACATGAAAATAATAAAACGATACCCCAAATGGAACAATCGCGTAAAAAAATGGAAAGAGGTTTTATTCCTGTCGTTCCCCCAAAAGAAACTGTAAAGAGCCATGAAAATATGATAAAGGATGTTATAAGCAGCATGATGAGATCGAACACTATTTTCTCAGATCAGACTTTTACTCGCTATGACAAACTCGACATAACATTTTGTGGCTTTATTTTTTTGCTATGGCTTGTGATGCAATTTTCGTATGGACACGCTGTAGCACCTTTTCGTTTTTCTCTCTTGTCCCTTTGCCCGAAAGCTGGCACACACTCATAAAAATTTGATGGATTTTCTAAAAATCGCGGCTTTTGTGTTGAGCATCCCCCAATGGATGTGATAGAATAGAATCAAACTTAGTCAATGACAGCAATAGGAGGATCACAATGAAACAGGATATGATCTTGATTCTGGATCTGGGCAGCGAGGAAAATCCAAAAATCGCACGCGAGATCCGCGCAATGGGTGTTTATACAGAGATTCATCCGCATGATATCTCTGCCGAGACGCTTTCCGCACTCCCCGGCGTAAAGGGTATCATCTTAAACGGCGGCCCCAACCGTGTGGTGGACGGCGTTTCCATCGATGCAGGCGATGCCGTATATCAGAGCGGTCTGCCGGTACTGTGTGCCGATCACAAGGGTGAGCCTGCTTTCCCAGCAGACGATGCCGCACGCGCCGACGTCCTGCACCGCTTTGTCTTTGATACCTGTAAGGCAGAGGCAAACTGGAACATGGAAAACTTCATTGCCGATCAGGTCGAATTGGTACGCCGCCAAGTCGGTGACCGCAAGGTATTGCTTGCTCTGTCCGGCGGTGTGGATTCCTCCGTTGTTGCCGCGCTCCTCATCCGTGCGATCGGCAAGCAGCTGACCTGCGTACACGTCAATCATGGTCTGCTCCGCAAGGGCGAACCGGAACAGGTCGTCGAGGTGTTCCGTGACCAGATGGACGCAAACCTCATCTATGTCGATGCCACCGATCGCTTTTTGGACAAGCTCGCCGGTGTAGACGAGCCGGAACAGAAGCGCAAGATCATCGGCACGGAATTTATCCGTGTATTCGAGGAGGAAGCACGCAAGCTGGAGGGCATCGACTTCCTCGCACAGGGCACGATCTATCCCGATATCATCGAGTCGGGAACCAAGACCGTAAAGGCAGTCAAGTCCCACCACAATGTCGGCGGTCTGCCCGAGGATCTCGGCTTCGAGCTGGTCGAGCCGCTCAAGATGCTGTTCAAGGACGAAGTACGCGCCTGCGGCAAGGCACTCGGTCTGCCTGACAATATGGTATACCGCCAGCCGTTCCCCGGCCCCGGACTGGGTGTGCGCTGTCTGGGCGCGATCACACGCGACCGTCTGGAAGCTGTCCGCGAATCGGACGCGATCCTGCGCGAGGAATTTGCAGATGCCGGTCTTGAGGGCAAGGTCTGGCAGTATTTCACCGTCGTGCCCGACTTTAAATCGGTCGGCGTGCATGACGGTCTGCGCACCTTTGACTGGCCGGTCATCCTGCGCGCGGTCAATACCGTGGACGCAATGACCGCGACGGTAGAGGATGTGCCCTTTGCACTGCTCCAGAAGATCACCGCACGCATCACGAGCGAAGTCAAGGGTGTAAACCGCGTGCTCTACGACCTGACACCAAAGCCGAGCGGCACGATCGAATGGGAATGACCTGATCTCGTTCCCTCCAAAAGAATGTGAAAAAAATCCGCCTGCACAGGGAGCACTCCCCATGCAGGCGGATGATTTTTTTATTCCAGTTCCTGCTCCAGATCGCGGAACCGCTCGGAACAGAAAAAGTCAAGGTACTTAGCAAAAATATTTTTCCAAACACAGGAACCCGATCCCAGACTTTTCTGGACTGCATGAGCACAAGCGGTATCCCCGTCGATCAAGCAGACAAAAGAGCGAGCCGATTTCGAGGATCGGTTCGCTCTCTCCTTTTATCTCTGCGGCGAAATCGCCTTACAGCTTCCAGTCCACCGCGCTGGCACGCGCATCGACAAAGCGGCGATACAGCCCCTCCTGCGCCATGAGTTCCCTGTGTGTCCCCTGCTGGACGAGCTGTCCGGCATCGAGCACCAGAATCTGATCGGCATTCTGAACGGTTTTCAGGCGGTGTGCGATCATGATGATGGTTTTCTTTTGGGTGAGGGCTTCGATGGCGAGCAGCAGCTCCCGCTCGTTTTCTGGATCGACATTGGCTGTCGCCTCATCCAAAACGATGATAGGGGCATCCTTCATGATGGCACGCGCGATGGAGAGCCGCTGGCGTTCGCCGCCCGAGAGGGAGCTTCCGCTTTCTCCGATCATGGTTTCATATCCGTTGGGCAGTGCCATAATAAAATCATGGCATTGCGCCTGCTTTGCCGCCGCGATGACCGCCTCCATAGGGGCATCCGGCGTACCGAAACGGATATTGTTTGCAATGGTATCGCGGAACAGATAGACATTCTGGAATACGAAGCTGAAATTGCGCATGAGTGCGTCCATGCTGTAGGTGCGGATATCCCTGCCGCCGAGCGTAACAACGCCGCTGTCCACATCCCAGAAGCGCGAGAGCAGATGACACAGCGTTGTTTTGCCGCTGCCCGAGGGGCCGACAATGGCGGTCGTGGTGTTTTGCGGAATCGTGACAGAAAGATCGCGAATGATCTTCTTGTTTTCATAGGAAAAGTCGATGTGCCTCGCTTCCAGCGTAAAGGAGTCCGGAGACACATCTGCGCCGTCGATCTCCATTGCAGGCACGGCAAGGATCTCATTTGCCTGCGCCACACATAGATCTACGATCCGAAGCAGTGCGGAATAGGTTCCTGCCTTTTCCAGCCCCTCCATGAGCAGGAACGAGCAAACGAGCATCATGATGCAGTGCAGCAGCGTCATAGAGCCGCCGGTATAGAAATACAGTGCCGCCAGCGCAATGCCCGTACCGATCATTTTTGCCGCAAAGTTTTGCAGGGTCATATAGGGAATGAGGGTAAGTTCCAGATGGGTATTGGCACTTGCGTTTTGTTCGATGGCAGCCTCCAGCTTTTGGTTATACCTGCCCGAAAGATGATAGGACTTGACCTCAGCAATGCCCCTGATGTACTCGATCACCTTTTCTACCAGCTTGGAATCGCTTTGCACCTTTTCTTTGGAGCAGGCTTCGGACTTCCGCTGCATCCATAGGTTGATGCTGAGATAGATGAGCAGACCGCACACGAGCAAAAGTCCCATACGCCAATCGAACAGGAACAGCATAAGCGTGACCGCGCCGGTCAAAAACATGCCGCTCGTGACAAACATCACCACCATCGTTCCCACATCCGCCAGATTTTCCATCGTGTTTGTCGTGACGGAGGTGATCTTTCCCAGACTGTTCGCGTTGAAATATCCCATAGGCAGATAGCGCATATGCTCTGCGATCTCCATGCGCTTGTCTGCCGCCGTGCCATATCCGGCTTCGGTTTGCAGGATGGTCGCGCGATAATTGATGAGCGATGCGCCCAGAATAGAAACAAGCATGATGCCAAACGAAGTCCAGATGGTCGTCATGGTGAGGCTTCCGGCGAGGATATCCTGAAGCAAAACCCCGACGGCAGGGATCTTGAGCGCACCAAATAAGGCGGAAAAGACGCCCAGCACGATGGATCGATAGAATTTCCTGCGGTTTTCGTCGTTGCAGAATGCAAAGAATCGTTTAAATGTCTGATACATGGTTTGTCCCTCCTCACAAGCTGTCCCTTGCGGATGTATGCGCTGCCCAGAGTTTTTGATACAGCGGACAGGACGCGAGCAACGCTTCATGCGTGCCATTGCCTGCAATGCGTCCCTGCTCGATGACGGTGATCTGATCGGCATGCACGATGGTGGACAGGCGATGGGCAATGACGATGAGCGTTTTCCCCTGTACCAGCTTGGCGACAGATGCCTGAATGATGGCTTCATTTTCCGGATCGGTGTAGGCTGTCGCTTCATCGAGAATCACGATGGGCGCATTTTTGAGCATGGCACGCGCAATGCAGATGCGCTGCCGCTCACCACCCGACAGATGGCTGCCGCCGCTTCCGGCGATGGTATCGAAGCCGTGCTCCAGTCCCATGATGAATTCCCAGCAGCCGCAGTCCTTCGCCGCCTGCTCGACCTCCGCATCGGTGGCAGTGCGTCTGCCCATGCGGATATTCTCCCGAATGGTGTCATCAAACAGGAAATTTTCCTGCGATACATAGGCAATGAGCCCGTAATACTGTTTGGGTGCAAGTTCGCGGATATCGACACCGCCGATGTAGATGCCGCCTGCCTGTACATCCCAGAACGAGGCGATGAGCTTTGCAATGGTGGATTTTCCGCTGCCAGACGGACCGACCAGCGCATTGACCGTGCCCTCCTGAAAGGTCAGGTCGATGCCATGCAGGACTTCGCTTTCCCCATAGCCGAAATGCACCTTGTCCAATGTGAGTGTGTGATCGTGCAGCAGGGTCTGTTGGGTCTGTGGGCGTGACATTTCCTCCGCATCTAAAATCGCGGTGATCTCTCCCATGATCGTTCCCAGCTTGGCGATGCCGTCACTGAACGACATACAGTTGATGACGGGTACGATCATCCCCATTGCAAGCAGGATAACAACAATCAAATCGAGTACGGACAGCGAACCGTTTTTGACCCATAAGCCGCCGATGGGCAGGACAGTGACCAGAGTCGCTGGCATGATATTCATGGCAAATGTGAAGTAAAGGTTGCTTTTACGCATCCAGTCCACATAGCTTGCCGCGCCCTCTCTGGCTGCATCAACAAACTTTTCGTAGGAACTTTTCGCCTTGCCGAATACCTTGATGACCTCAATGCCGCCAATGTATTCCACCGCGGTGTCATTGAGGTGCTTGGTTGCGCGAACGGTACGGCTGTAGTCTTTCTCGTAGCCGATCATCATGCACAGAAAGCAGGCCATACCGACGGGAAAGGTGATGAGCGAAACGAGTGCCATGCGCCAATCAATGTAAAACAGTAGCCCAAGCGTGGCGGCGACAGCGCACAGATTGCCGCTCATCTCAGGGATCATGTGGGCAAGCGTGGTTTCGATGCTGTCCACGCGCTCCACGAGGATATTTTTGAGGTTTCCCGATCCCATACTTTGCACGTCTCCAAGGGGCATCCGCGCGAGCTTTTCCAACCCCTGCCGACGGATATTCGCGAGAACGGCAAAGGTCGCGACATGGGACTTGCTTGTAGAGATCGCATGAAAAACAACGCGCACAGCCCAAATTCCTGCGATCACAAGGCAATCCTTCAGATATCCGTGAAAATTCAGATCACCTCCCAGCAGCTTTTGTACGATGTGGGCGGTCACAACGAATGGAAGGATTTGACAGAGTGCGCCAAGGATGGCATAGCCTGCACTCAGTATATAGTCCTTCCGTTTCTGCCCTGCAAATTCCATGACCCAAGTAAAGGTTCCTTTTTTCTGTTTCATTTGCTGTCCTCCTGTCCTCTCCTGCGGTTTTGTATGTTCCTGCCTCTTTAAGTTAGCCTAAACTAACCAAAAGGGAAAAATCATAGGGGTATCAGAACCCCATGATCCTCTGCCAGCCTGCCTCACAGAAGCTGACCAGCTGCTCAATATATTCGTCTGCATCTTCCCTCGAGATATCATGTACGACAAGTTCAAAATAGGCGTAGAACATGCTGCTTGTCAGCATGTGCTCAAGCTGTGGATGCACGCGTTTCATCGGGATGCCGCTTTGATCCATCGTCTCGGCGAAATTACGGGTCGCATCGCAGTCCATTTGTGTCATATCATGGATAAGATTCTCATAGATCGTGCCCTCCGATCCACATAAAATCAGCTTGAAGCGATCGAAATGGTCGTAGATATACGCCGTCATGCGTGCCATGCTTGCTTTGGTATACTCCGCCATATTGGTACACTGTGCCTCAGGGGATTTTTTCTGAAAGTCATCCAGAATGGTTCGATACATCTCCAAAATATGTGTATACGGTTCTTTCACCAAGGCATCGAACAATTCTTCCTTGCTGCGGAAGTAGCCGTAAAATGCCCCCGTCGTGACGCCGGCCTGTCTCACGATGCTGCGCAGGGACGCTCCCTGAAAGCCCTTGTGCAGAAATTCCTGACACGCAGTGTTCAGGATCTTTTCCAGCGTGGTCTGTTCACTCTCGCCCATCGTCATCCCTCCTTTGGTTTGTTGTAACGGTGTTATATAACACTGTTATGATAGCATGGAAGCCCTCCACTGTCAATAAAAAAAACAGGGGTCAGGTGAAAATCGTCTGGTTATAGAACATCCGTCGGATTTTCATTTGTGCGAAATGATTTGCTCCAAGAAACAAGGGAGACGTTTTTGGAAAACCGCAGGTTTTTCATTCCTACATAATAAGATTTGCCCCGAAGCA
>JAHHRO010000070.1 GCA_020025755.1 Butyricicoccus sp.
AAAATTTTAAGTCGCTTCGCTCCAGATAAAACTGGCACAAAGACTTTTTTGACACGCTGAGGCTGGCAAGAAAACTTGCCAGCCTTTTGATGTCCTGTAAAATCCGTTTACTGGATCTCAGCCCAATCTTTCAGAAAGTCCGCTGCCCCCTGTTCTGTCAGCGGATGATAAAGCGACTGCTGATATAACGCAAATGGGATCGCTGCATAATCGACCCCCATCTTTGCAAGCATTTCCAGCTGATACAGGCTCTTGATCGAGGCTGCCACGACTGCGACCTCACGCCGATGTGCGATCTCCGTGACATCCCGAACCATTTGCAGCCCATCTCCGCCGCTATACTGATCTGTACGCCCTACAAACGGGAACACATAGGACGCGCCGGCATTCATTGCTGCGACTGCCTGCGCAACGGTAAAGATGAGCGTCACTGCGCAAACGAATCCACGCTGCCTCAATATTTTACAGGCTTCCAATCCCTGCTGAGAGAAATTGATCTTGATCACGATCTTGGGATCGATCGCACGGATACGCTCCGCCTGTTCCACCATCTCCTGCGCGGTCTCTGCCAAAACCTCTCCGCTCAGAAAATGTTCCTTCCGCTTTGCCTGCTCCTGCAAAAATGTCTCCAGCTTTCCCCTCTGTTTTCGGTACATGCTTGGATTTGCAGTGATCCCACAAGCTCCCCATGCAAGTGCCCGTTCGATTTCATCAGGTGCTGCACTGTCGATCAAATAACGCATAGAAAAAACTCCTTCCTTTTTTCTTGTATTATATGGGGTATCCGCTGATCCGGCAACGCTCCGCCCTGTCATGATTTTACCACATTGTTGCGTGAAGAAGTAACAACAATGATAAATTGCATTTGAACACAAAATTTTTTATACTTATAACAGAATGTTCTAGGAGGTATGGAACCTTGTTTCAGTACTATCAACCAACACAGATCTATTTTGGTGAAAATCGTCTGAACGATCTGGGAATGATCGCAGAACGCTACGGCAAACGCTGTCTGATGGTCACCACACCGGATGAACCCCTTCAGCCGCTTTACGCCCGTATCATCACACTTTTACAGGCACAGGGCATTTCCGTTACCCATTTCGATGAGGTACAGCCCAATCCCACGGTAGAGATCGTAGAGGCTGGCTTTGCACGCCTGAAGCAGCATCCTGCTGATTTCGTGCTAGCAGTTGGTGGGGGCAGCAGCATCGATACTGCAAAATCCATTGCATTCACCAACGGACAGGAGCAGATCGATTGGGACTTCCTGTTCCAAACCTATCATTCTCCCTATGAAAACTATCCTGCATATTCTGACACTATGCTGCCTCTGCTCGTCGTTCCAACGACCTCAGGCACAGGCTCTCAGGTAACGCAAGCCGCTGTGATTTCACGCGGTGCAGAAAAACTGACATTCTATCACCCTGCATTGTTCTCCAAGGCATGTATCATCGATCCAACACTCATGCTGACGCTTCCGCCGCGCATGACCGCAATGACCGGCTTTGATGCATTTACGCACGCATTTGAAAGCTATATCAATTCCCACGCTTCCCCATACAGCCAGATGGATTCCCTGCGTGCAATGGAACTCATCGTACATAACCTGCCCAAGGCACTGAAAGAGCCGCAAAATCTGGAATACCGCACGCAGCTTGCGCTTGCCGATACCCTTGCCGGACGTGCACTCTCAAACTCCGGTGCCGCTGCCCCGCATCCACTTTCCGAGATCATCGGCGGTATCACCCATTTGCCGCATGGACAGGCTTTGGCTGTTGTTTTTCCTGCCTTCGTTGCGCAGATGTCCACGAAATATCCCGAGCAGTTTACAACAGTCGCACACATTTTTGATCGCAATGCAACCGAACTCTACCCTGTACTTTGCAGCTTTTTGCAGGAGATCGGTCTTTCCCAGAAATTACAGGATCTCGGTGTATCTGAGGAAGACTTTAGGCAGATGCTGGAATGCCCCGTACTGGACTTCCTGCCCTTTGGCACCCGTCCGGAGCTGGAGCAGATCCTCAAGGATTCCTATGTATAAGCTGATCTGTTTGGATCTGGATGGAACCCTGCTCGATCCCACATCCAATCTCAGCGCATCCAATCGGAATGCTCTGATCCAATGCCTGAACAACGGACAGCGCGTCTATCTTGTCACAGGCCGTCCTGTCTGCTTTTCTCGCTGGATCGCACGCCAGATCGATCCGCGTATTCAAATCATTTGCTCAAATGGTGCATGGTATCAGCTTTCCAGTCAGCTGATCCGGCATGAGATCCCCCATTCGATCCTTTCCACGCTTCAAACTACCTTACAGCGTTTCCCTTCTTGCAGTGCTTTTTTCAAAGGGGAACATGATATCTATACGACCTCTGCATATGATCCGCGGTTTTTCTACGATACCATCAACCCTGCGCTTCCGGAGCCTGAAAGAACACTTTCCCACTTCTCCCTCTCTCCTTCCACTCTATTGGAGCAAGCGAAACATATCTTGAAGCTCCTCATCTATAGCACAGACCTTGCAGCATTATCGGACCTGCGCGGACAGCTCGAACGCAGATCCGATATCCATGTCACAGGATATTGCAGCACCAGCTTCGATATCGTGGCTGCGGGTGTAGATAAAAGCACAGCCATACAAAGTGTTTGTACACACTATCAGATCCCACTTGAACAAGTGCTTGCAATCGGGGATGGTGAAAACGATTTAGGCATGCTGAAGCAAGCCGGTCTCTCGATCGCGATGGGGAATGCCCCAGCGTTCATTCAGGAACAAACCGACTTGGTTGCACCCTCAAATGATGCCAACGGGGTCGCTTGGGCTTTACAGCATTATGCACTTTGCGGCAAATGATTTCCCCTATGGGATGTGTTACGCAAAACGATCGAGCAACCCACCCAGATCCAGAACTTATCATATCAAGATCCCCGATATCTATTGTAGGATATCGGGGATCTCGTGTTTCCTGCTATTTTATATTGCGTTCCACGCTGTCCGAACGGCAGGCAGAGACTTTTGTTCTCCGCCTGCCGTTTTTTATGTTTGTCTGCTCCAACTCCTCGTTACAGCAATTCCATATTGATTGATTTTTCCGTAAACCCAAACCGTTCATACATACTCCGAGCAGCCAGATTTCGCGCATTGACCTGTAATTCCAGACCATCCAGCTGTTCTCTGCGCACTTTTTCTTTTATTTTTTCCAGAAGTCTTGTACCGATTCCCTGCCCACGATATCCTTCTTTGACAACGAAATCATCGACAAAGATCGTAGTTCTTGTGACCTGCTTATTTGACGTAATGTGTCGATACTGAAAGTTCAATAGCCCAACCACATCATCTGCCTGCTCTGCCACCCAAAGTTGATGCGCCTTAACCAGTTCTTCATAGTACGCCCTTTCAAAGACTACATCTGTATTCCGATAAATATCCGGTCTCCATGCAACATGCATCTGATGCACCTCCTGCATAATGGCTTCTACGCTCTCATAGTCTTTCATTTCAGCGGCTCGAATACAAAGCTCCATCGATCAAAACCTCCTGTCAGTCTTTTTTGCCATGCACTCTGCTCCACACAGTGCATGATATAAAAATCGGCAGTATCTATTTTAGATACTGCCGATCCATACTTATGCCTGCTTGATCTATGCAATGGTGATCCCATTACACAAGTCTTAAATCAAATCATACAGAATAGAGAGCATCTTTGCGCATTCCTCGCGCGTTGCCGGAACCTTTGGATCAAAGGTATAACGGCCGTTGTTCACGTTGCCATCTATGATGCCTGCCTGCTGCATGACAGAAACCGGAGTCACTGCCCAGCTGTCGATCTGATATGCATCTGCAAAGGAAATCGGTACATTCCTATTGGGCAGGGTCTTTCCTGCGCTCTGGGTATAGCGATAGATCATCGCTGCCATTTCTTCGCGTGTGATCTTCATTTCCGGTGCAAATCTGCCACCATCTGTACCCGTTGTGATACCATGACTGACTGCCCAGCCGATATATGGTGCGCTCCAGCGATACGGTGATACATCCGGGAAGTAGGATGTGCTGTATCCCGATACGTTCGCACGCGCAACGCCTGCCAGCATCTTGACGAATTCCTCACGGGTCACATACAGGGTCGGCTCAAAGTAGCCGCCGCCTGTACCGTTGATGATGCCGAGCGAAGCCAGCTTATTGATATATGGTGCGCTCCAGCGATAAGCGGGAACATCCACAAACGTCGTATAGTAAGAATTTCCATTGGAACCGCTTCCGGTATGCAGATTGTTTGTGGTAACAAGGAATGTACCCAGCGCATCTGTAGAGAATGTGATCTTCTTCTTGGAAGAGCTATACTCGCCGCCCATGTTGGTCACATAATCGCCGGTTGCTGCCGCATAGGTGCCTGTGCCGCCGTAAACGGTGCTGCCGCCGTAGGTAGACAGCCATGTGTGACTGCCATCGCCCACACGGTAAACCTTGACATCAGATGCACGTTCGCCGCTCTTGAGCTTATAGCTGAATGTGATCTCTGCGTCACCAGAGCCAAGATCGATGATCTTGCTGCTGCCGTCCTTGATCATCAAGGTATACTGATCCTTGTGATCTTCTTCCAGTGCGATGCTGACTTCACTCTTGCCTGCCACATCTGCAATGCGGCTGAGTGCGCGGTGATCGAGCTGCAAAGTACCCTGATTGGTGACAACGCTGAGTCCTGTGTCTTCCTTTGCGATCTTATCCAGCGATTTTACCGGAACGGTAACGGTCGTATCGTCTACGCTTCTGGAGGTTTTTGCATCCAGCTCGATAAAGGTCTTATCTGCGTTTTCGTGCTTGGCTTCCTTCTTGTTCTTCTCCAGTGCGTCAGAAAGCGCGGAACTGCTGATGGATACACTTGCGCTGCTGCCGCTGACAGACGGGCTGCGGTCGATGGTCGTGGTAGAAACCTTATTGCCATCTACCTTGCTTGTGCTGGAAGAACCGGAAGAACTTCCACTGGACGAACGATAGCTGTATGCATCGAAATCTACAAGGATCTCAAACTTGTTGCTTCCATTTTCATCGGTCGCCAGATAAATACTGTCTGCCTGATCGCGGTCATCGGTATCGTACCAGAGGTAGAAGCTGTTTCCGCTCACGCCCTCAATAAAGAAGTCACCATAAGTACCGTTACCGAGCTTGCCCCATGTCGTCCCATTCTGGGAAACATACAGACTTTCTACATCGACTTTGCTGCCATTCTTTCGGGGTGTGATCTCCATGCCGATCCACTCGGAATATGTGTCATGGATATCCTGTCGATCCAGATCGTCATTGGCATCGACATACAGACGGATATAACCATCCGATTCATCGCGCTCCTTGATATTAAAATTATTATAGTTTTCGTCATACTTCTTGCCGATCTGGTCTGCATCAATGGTCAGAGCAGACTTCACAGCCGGCTTTTCCTGAATGGTCAGCGTGGCAGTTTTCTGCCCCCAATTCTGGTCATCCTCATAGGTCGCAGTTACTTCGTAAACACCAACATCGGTAAACTTCGGCGGCTGCGGCTCTGGTTGTTCCATTGCCCTTTCATCTGCTGCCTTTGTCCATGTATAGATCCACTTTGGATTTGACCCTACAGCTACACCAGAATCCAATACTGCGTTCGCTAAACTATGTTCTTTGTTATCGTGTATTACAGTGTCGCCTTTAAATACGATTTGGTCAGATACATTTTGCTTATCAACAACTGTCAAATCATAGGTGACCGTAAAATCTCTGTAATTTTTACAAGACACGTTTAAAACAATACTTTGTTTTCCCTGTGCGTCAGGCTTCGTGATTACGGTCAGCACCTTTCCTGAGACCTTTGCCTCCTTTACAACGGATCCGCTAGACGGCACATCTATCTGTGAAGCAACGGAGACACCATCAAGCTTCTCAATTTCTTCTGGCAGATTAAATGTATGTGTATTGTTTTTCAGAACAGACTTCGGAACCGTTGGTTTTTGCGGGTAGGTCGCCTGTTCAATATTCACTGTAACATTCTTGGGAGATGTTACGGTATAATTGTGTGCTTTATCACCTGTTAGTTCCGCGGTAACAGTTACAGGCTTATTATCACCTGCGCTGTCATCTGCCATTGTACCAGAAAGTGATTTAATCTCAACTTTACTCTTATCAGCTTCTAAAACACCGTCAAGCGTTTTTCCAGTTACCTTAACACTTGTATCGCCCTTTTTATATTCTCGGGATATTGCAGCAGCATCAGTAATTGTTAAAGCTTTTGGAGTGATCTCAAATTCAGCAGATGTGTATGCAGTTTTTCCGTCATGCTCATAAGTTGCTGTTACACGATAATGTCCAACGTCAACCGCTTCGGTCTTATCCTCTTTTTCTGCTAAATCCTTTTGCGCTGTAATCTTTTCATACTTGTAAGTTATCTGAGGAGATTCGCCCTTCGTTCCAACAACCCGAACTTCCGGATTCTCGAACTTTGCTCCATTATATACTTTATTCTTCAGTTTATTTCCTGTTGCTTCTACAAATTTAATTCCAAAATTTTCTGTCTGCTTTTTCGCAACCTTTACAGTAAACTGCTTTCCTGTATCTGTTGTACCTTCATTTGCACATTTAACTGTAACAACTTCTGTTGCTTCTGGTGTTGCCTCTGCTTTCACGGTTAGGGTTTTCTTATCTCCACCAATCTCTACGACGTTGTTATCCTTCGGCTCTACAGTATACTCTGCAGTCCCAGTGTATGCATCCCCATATTGATCACGGAAAGTTGCACGCAGGGATTTCTTGTCTCCTGCAAAAAGGTCGATTTGCTGATTCTCTTTCTCACCTACAATCACATCGCCCACAATTACCTTATCAACAGTTGATGCTGTAGGGGTTGCACGCTTAACAATCAATGTAGCTGTATTGCTTTTGCCAGCTTCAGCCTTCGTGCCTTCCGATGTTTTTGGTGTTGCAGTGATGGTATATGTACCCGCCTTTGCATTAGCTGGTACTGTAATTCCACCAACTTTGCCCACTTCATTACTAATTTCCACAGTAGTATCTGGTCCAGAAATCGACCAAGTAACATTCGCAACTTTATTACCTGTCTCGCCATCACTGGAATGTGCGGTTGCAGTCAAAGATTTGTCGGTTTTCCCATCCACTGTTACAGTAAGGCCTGTTGTTTCGGAACCTTCTGCTCCTGTTATCTTGATATAATCGATCTTTGTTGTTTCCGCAGGTGCCTGTACCTGTGGCTCTGCCTGCGTTTCTGCTGTATCTGCTTCTGTCCCAGGAATCGCTACTGCCTCATCGCCTGCGACCTGCTTTGCCGGCTGAAGTTTTTCCATGTCTACAGCAAAT
>JAHHRO010000071.1 GCA_020025755.1 Butyricicoccus sp.
AACGGTGAAAATACTTGGCTGGCGACGGCCTGGGAAGATAACACGGCGCGCACATAAAGCAGACTTGAAAAAGTCTGCTTTTTCTTTTTTCTAGCTTTCGCGCAAATAAACCATCAGTTATACTGGTGCTTTGCTTATGAGGATAAAAAAATTGAAGACACAAAACAGCAGCTCAGAACTGAGCTGCTGTTTTGTAGTTTTATTGGTTATCTTTTACCTTTTCTTTAAAACGGAGACAAGCCGGATCATCCGGCTTTCGTATTTTGATTCTCGGCATGGTACAATGTCCAAGTACTTTGGTTTTTGATGCAATATGCTTTGCACGGCTTACAAAATGTGCACAGTCTTTACAAGTTGGCATAGAAATCGACCCTTTTGTTTTAAACCTAGTTTTTAATATTATTATAATCTCTGTAGAATAGAGAGGCAAGGAAAAAATATATAAAAACTGAACATGTGGATTGGTGGAGTTGCACAATATACTTTTACAAACGGCACTGATATAATAAAAATATCGCAAGTTGCAAGTGCAAGTTACACACGCATACGGTAAAAATTCGTTCGCTTGAAGGAACAGCATAAACGGAGTTCGGAGATTCTTTAAAGAGAATTTCTCATCATACTCGTTCTTGAAACTTTGTATGGCTCAGGGCAGCAGTCAATACGGTGCTGTCTCCGAGAACACTATTTATTGGATTGATAGGTAGGCTGTGCTCGGGTCATCCTGAAGTTTCAGATGTTGGATGGCATCTTTTTTCACGTTAGAAGATGCTGCTCTTTTTTGCGTTCTGCTGCTTCTGCGGTATAATTTTGGCAGTACATAGTGATTGGTCTCCCTTGGCAGATATTGTGTTGTAAATCCATTCTACCATGTTGGGAAAGTCACTATGGATTTTTTTTCCTAGGTGTCCAACTTCATTATGCGATCAAATAAAATATACTACATCTATATCTATGAAAGCAAGGGATCCATGTGTTGAACCTCAAGGAACATCGCCCGTATGTGGCACAATTTTTACTGACTGTCCTTCTGTTATGTTTACCCACTCTGTATTTTATCCAGAAGTATGAGTATATTCATGAAGATTTTTATACCACGGAAATGAGTCAGATTTCAAGGCAGACGGATGGAAAGTTAGAACGCAGGATGATTTGGAAAAATTGTAAGGATGAGCACAATGATGGTATGATCTATAGTGCCTATTATTATCCGCAGGCACTTTCTCTGGTATGCCATACGACACGCGTGCAGAATGAGAATACAACGCCTGCCTCAACTGCTTATCTGGTTTCTCATGAAGGTGTATTGTATCCGGCGAAGCTTGTTTGGAACGGAGCATACAACACAACACTATTGATTTTTGAGAATATTCCTGATAATGCAGTAGATAGCCTATCATATCTGGACATTCTGCCAGATGAAGCAGCAATCGCTGCGAGCACGGGATACGATCCGAAGGTGAGTATTTCCAGCCGTGTAAGATATGCGCTGCAGGCAATGTAATATTTGCAATAAAGTTGTGGAATCCTGCATTTTTTGTTTGGTCAAATACCCAATGGCGAATTGCATAGCACTTGTTTCTTGTAATTGGTAGAAATTGTAGCAAAACGCAGGTTTACTTTGCCGCAACAAAACGGTATAATGTTAAATAACATGGAAATAGTTCTGTACGGTAAAGGAGAAGACATTATGGCATATTATTTTTCGGAACCCTCTCGTACGTTCAGCGAGTATCTGCTGGTACCTGGTTACTCATCCTCTGAGTGCGTACCTGCAAATGTAAGTCTGCGTACCCCAATCGTAAAGTTTAAGAAGGGCGAAGAGTCCGCTCTGTATGCGAACATTCCGCTGGTCTCGGCGATCATGCAGGCCGTATCAGATGATAATATGGCAATTGCACTCGCGCGCGAAGGCGGTATTTCCTTTATCTATGGTTCTCAGACCGTTGAAAGTGAAGCGGCAATGGTTGCCCGTGTAAAGGCGTATAAGGCTGGCTTCATCGTTTCTGATTCCAATATCAAGCCAGATCAGACATTGGCGGATGTGTTGGCACTGAAAGAAAAGACTGGACACTCCACTGTTGCTGTTACAGAAGACGGCACTGCGACCGGCAAGCTGCTGGGTATCGTGACCAGCCGTGACTACCGTGTCTCCCGTATGTCCACAGAGGAAAAGGTTTCCTCTTTCATGACTCCATTTGAGAAGTTGATTACAGCACCGGCTGACACGACCCTGAAGGAAGCAAACAATATTATTTGGGATCATAAGCTCAATGCGCTGCCGCTTGTAGATGACAAGCAGCGTCTGGTTTATATGGTATTCCGTAAGGATTATGATTCTCATAAAGAAAACCTGCTCGAACTGCTTGATAAGGATAAGCGTTATATTGTTGGTGCGGGTATCAACACCCGTGACTACGCAGAGCGCGTTCCGGCTCTGGTAGAGGCTGGAGCAGATGTACTTTGCATCGACTCCTCTGAGGGCTACTCTGAGTGGCAGTCCCGCACGATCGCTTGGATCCGTGAGCATTATGGTGATACCGTTAAGGTCGGCGCAGGCAACGTGGTTGACCGTGAAGGTTTCCGCTTCCTTGCAGAAGCTGGTGCGGACTTCATCAAGATCGGTATTGGCGGCGGTTCCATCTGCATCACGCGTGAGCAGAAGGGCATTGGTCGTGGTCAGGCAACTGCTGTTATTGAGGTTGCAGCTGCACGAGACGAATACTTTAAGGAAACCGGTATCTACATCCCGATCTGTTCGGATGGCGGTATTGTGCATGACTATCATGTAACGCTCGCTCTGGCAATGGGTGCGGATTTCATCATGCTTGGTCGTTACTTCTCTCGCTTTGATGAATCTCCAACCAATAAGGTGAACATTGGCGGAACATTCATGAAGGAATACTGGGGAGAAGGCTCCGCGCGTGCGCGTAACTGGCAGCGTTATGATCTGGGTGGTGCATCTAAGCTTTCCTTTGAGGAAGGTGTAGATTCTTATGTTCCATACGCCGGTTCTCTCAAGGATAATGTAACACTGACCCTTAATAAGGTTCGTTCTACAATGTGTAACTGCGGCGCACTGACGATTCCTGAACTTCAGGAGAAGGCAAAGATTACACTGGTTTCTGCAACTTCTATCGTAGAGGGCGGCGCACATGACGTTGTTCTGAAGGATACCGCGGTATCTTCGCACAAGTAAAAGCATACTGTATTTGAAAGCTGGAAAAGCCCTCCGCAGCGCGGAGGGCTTTATGCATCAAACACATAAGAGAAAGCAGGTATGTGACTGGAAGGGGAATTATATGAAGCAGGGAACAAAGGGGTTAAAAGGGAATCGCGACAGTGAGCATCGTACACCACCGATCCCAATACAGAACAGCTGGACATTTATTCGGTGGGTCATATTTGCCTGTGTGGTTGGATTTTTAATCGGTATTATAGGGGCGGGATTTCATCATGCAATTTTGTGGGTGACCAGATTTCGGAAAGCATATACATGGATTCAATTCGGACTGCCGATCGCCGGACTGGCAGTCGTGTGCCTGTACCAGATGTGTGGTATGGAGCGTGACGGCGGAACAAACCTTGTGATCGTTGCCGTCCGTGATAATGCCCCCATTCGCTTGCGCATGGCACCGCTTATCATGGTGGCAACGACCATAACACATTGGTTTGGCGGATCATCCGGCCGAGAAGGTGCGGCACTGCAAATGGGAAGTGCCATTTCTGCATGGGTTGGACGAGTCATACAGCTGGATGATAAAGATGAACGCATCATTAAAATGTGCGGTATGGCGGCAGGGTTTACAGCACTGTTTGGAACCCCACTTGCCGCTGCGGTGTTTGCAATGGAGGTCGTGAGTGTAGGCGTAATGTATTATGCAGCGATCTTTCCCTGCCTGCTATCCGCATTGATCGCGCTGCTGACGGCTGGGGCACTTGGGGGACATCCAGAAGCCTTTTCGATCACAGGTGTACCAACGATCACCTTTCTCGTACTGCTTCAAGTGATCGCGCTGGGGATCCTATGTGCATTTGTAGCGATGCTCTTTTGCTGGATATTTGCCAATATTCACCATCTCTATACAAGGTATCTGCCCAATCCATATGTTCGCATCGTGGTTGGCGGCAGTATTATGGTGGGCGCAAGCCTGCTGCTTGGGACAGGGGACTACAATGGCGCAGGCATGGAGGTCATTACACGCGCATTTTCAGGAGAAGCCCATCCAGCAGCCTTTGTGCTGAAAATCGTGTTGACTGCCGTCACGCTGGGTGCTGGATTCAAGGGTGGTGAAATCGTTCCTGCATTTTTTGCCGGTGCAACCTTTGGCTGCTTTTATGGGAAATTTTTAGGATTGCCCGCCTCTTTTTCTGCTGGTATTGGTATGGCTGCGGTTTTTTGTGGTGTTACGAATTGTCCGCTGACCTCGATCCTGCTTGCTTATGAGCTTTTTGGAGGTGTGGGATTGCCGCTGATTGCGCTGGCCTGTGCTGTCTCTTACATGCTTTCCGGATATTCCGGATTATACAGTGCGCAGAAGATCCTGTACTCCAAAATGCGTGCAGAATATATCGCAGAGTGAGGCCGGATATCGGAAAAATCATAAGAAAAATGTATATTTCCGGTGAAAATGTTGAAATATGGCATTGCAAACCGATTTTATATCATGTAAAATAGAAAATAGTTTTCTATCCATGGGGGTAGTGGGCAAGATCAGATCAAGAAAGAAGGATGTTTTTTGCAGTCACAACAAAAAATGGGAAGCATGCATATGGCACCTTTGATTTTAAAAATGTCATTGCCAGCCATTGCGTCAATGCTTATCAATGCGCTGTATAACATCGTAGACAGCGCATTCGTGGCACGATATTCAGCGGATGCATTGACTGCGGTTTCATTGGTATTTCCGTTCCAGCAGCTGGTGATCGCGGTTGCAGTCGGTGCTGGGATCGGTGTCAATTCGCTGATGTCGCGCTCTCTGGGTGCAAAGGATCAGGAAAAGGCAGAGTTTGCCGCTGAGCATGGACTTGCGCTGTCGCTGGTAAATGGTCTGCTGTTCGTGTTGATCGG
Organism: Butyricicoccus sp.; assembly: GCA_020025755.1. Taxonomy (GTDB): domain Bacteria; phylum Bacillota; class Clostridia; order Oscillospirales; family Butyricicoccaceae; genus Butyricicoccus. The sequence continues at coordinate 5,072 of JAHHRO010000071.1, forward strand.
ATTTTTTGGAAGCCGTCCGTTTTTGGGTGCGTTTACCAATAATCCCAAGGTGCTCGATCAGGCGGTGCAGTATTCTTATATCGTAGTCGGTCTGAGCAGCTTTGTTATGGTCTATATCATGTGTGAGAAGATCCAGCAGGCAACGGGTGACATGATCGTTCCAATGTGTCAGGGCTTGGTTGGCTCGATCGTCAACATTATCTTAGATCCGCTGCTGATTTTCGGCATCGGGCCATTCCCGGAGATGGGCATACAGGGTGCAGCGATCGCGACCGTATTGGGTCAGGTCGTTGGTATGCTCATTGGTCTTTGGGGTGTTTTTATTCATCAGAAGGTGCTCAAGATCCGCTTGCTTGGCTGGAAGGTACGCACAGATGTGATCCGCGAGGTCTATCAAGTTGGTTTGCCGAGCATTATCATGCAGAGTATTTCGTCCGTCATGATCGCGGGCATGAATGTGATCCTGATCAAGTTCTCGGAAGCAGCAGTCACTGTCCTTGGTATTTACTTCAAGCTGCAAACATTCGTATTCATGCCGGTGTTTGGACTCAATCAGGGTTCACTGCCTGTGATGGGGTATAATTTTGGTGCAGGAGACCGCAATAGACTGTTGGAAGCATATCGCATCACGGTTTTTTATGCGGTTGTGATCATGGTAGTCGGAATGGGGATCTTTCAGGTCTTTCCAGAACCAATGATCCGAATTTTTTCCGATCCAAACAATCCGCAGGCAACAGAAGCATTGGTCGAACTGGGTGTGCCTGCTCTGCGCATCATCAGCCTGTCCTTTATTGGTGCCAGCTTCGGCATCATCAATTCAACCATGTTCCAGGCAATCGGACATGGTATGGCATCGCTGTTCGTTTCGGTATGCCGTCAGCTGTTCGGCATCCTGCCGGTTGCAGTTTTTTTGGCAAAGATCGCTGGTTTGACCGCTGTTTGGTATGCGTTCCCGATCGCAGAGATCGTTGCGGTTCTATTTTCGTGGGGCATTCTCGCGCGGATTGATCGCCGCGAACTGCGCAAGCTGGTGCTGTTGAAGGAGGAATAAAGAAAAGATGCGGACGATTATCTGGTTTATTTATTTTTGGCTGTATTTGGTCGCTGCCTTGCCCGTCAGTATTTATATCTGGGTACTGGAAAAACGTGGTCTGGATGAAAAGGCAGACAAGATGGTACAGGGCATGGTGGAGCGATGGGCGCATCGGCTGATGCGTTTGGCAGGAGCTTCTGTGCATGTGGCTGGACAGGAAAACCTGCCCGATGGCGCGGCGGTCTATGTTGCCAATCATCAGGGGTATTTTGATATTCCGGTCATGCTGACTTCTCTGCATGAACCACATGGGTTGGTGGCGAAAAAAGAGATCGACCGCTTGCCGGGGATACGCGCTTGGATGCGTCATCTGCATTGTCTGTTCGTAGATCGCTCCTCTCCGCGTGCAGGTGCACAGGTCATTTTGGATGGGGAGAAGCTGCTCAAGAGTGGGCGCAGCGTGACGATCTTTCCGGAGGGCACACGTTCACGCGGCGGAGCTATGCATGAATTCAAAGCAGGTGCATTTCGGATCGCGACCCGTGCAGGTGTTCCCATCGTGCCCGTCACGATCGATGGTTCCTATCGGCTGATGGAAGCAAACCATTTCTGGATCAAGCCGGGAGAAATCCATTTGACGATTCATCCTGCGATCGAGACCAAAGGGCTGTCCCGTGAGGAGATCAAGGCTCTGCCTGAACGGGTGAAAGAAATCATCGTATCTGCGCTATAAGATCGTTTGCGACAAAGAGAATCCCCCGATGTGCATCGGGGGATTGAGGCTGTCGAAGAACCTTCGACAGCCTTTCCAGGGGAACCCAGTCCCCCTAGATACAGAGCCAGTTCCGGTAGAAACTGGCTCTGATACCCCCGGTTTCGCGCCCGATGGCGCGGGTCGAGGGCAAAATCCAAGGCACATGTCCTTGGATTTTGAAGATTTGGGGTCGCTTTGCTCCAATAAAAAACAGCGAAAAGCTTTTTTCTACAAGCTGAATCCCCCGATGTGCATCGGGGGATTTTTGTATTCAGGTATATTGTGGATTTAGGACATGTGAAAGACGCTTGGCAAGCACCGCGGACACCAGGATCTTTAAGGCATCACCGGGCAGGAATGGCAGGACACACAGTGTGAGTGCACGCGGCAGGGGGCTTGCTGTGGAGATCA
>JAHHRO010000072.1 GCA_020025755.1 Butyricicoccus sp.
CGCAGTATGTGCGAACATAAATTTCAACCGCCGGCGCGACACGTTTCCCTGCTTTCCAAAGCAAATCATTTCGCTGAAATGAAAATCCAACGGACTCCCCCTCCCAAAAGCATGGTGCTTTCACAAGGGGTAAATATAGATTTTCATTTCTGCAATCGTAAAGCCTGTTTACATTTTAATCGGATAAAATGGGGTTTGGCACATTGTCGAACATACGTTCACCATTGTGTTTTAGTGTAATTTTATTTTTTATAATAAGGATTACCTAGGTTTTGTATAATTTATCTTGATAAAATATCGTGTCCTGATATCCTCCCACTTGTCCGCTCAAACGATGTCAACGCTTCTTCCAGTGCGCCGCAAAATAGGCATAAAAAAAGATCCCCCACCCGATTCTGTAGAGGATCTCTGTATTTTTAGTGCTTCTGCTCGTCGAGCTTGCCATCTGTGATGATTTCCTTCAGCCCTGCTGCAAGACCTGCCATTCCCTGAATTTCCGATGGAATGATGATCTTGGTTGCCTTTCCGTCTGCCGCCTTTTGGAAGGCTTCGAGTGCCTTGAGGCGAATGATCGGATCGGTTGGAGATGCCTCGTTCAGCATACGGATGGAGTCTGCCAATGCCTTCTGCACGGTCAGCATTGCCTCTGCTTCACCCTCAGCTTCCTTGATCTTTGCAAGTCTGGTTGCCTCTGCACGCAGTACCATAGACTCCTTTTCACCCTCTGCCACAAGGATCTTGGACTGCTTTTCGCCCTCTGCGGTGAGGATGGCTTCACGGCGGTCACGCTCCGCCTTCATCTGCTTTTCCATAGATTCACGGATGGCAGTTGGTGGGATAATGTTTTTGAGTTCGACACGGTTGATCTTGATGCCCCACGGGTCCGTTGCTTCGTCCAGAATGGAGCGCATTTTGGTGTTGATGATATCACGGCTTGTGAGGGTCTGATCCAGTTCCAAATCACCGATGATATTACGCAGGGTGGTTGCAGTCAGGTTTTCGATCGCCGCCATTGGGTTTTCGATGCCGTAGGTATAGAGCTTGGGATCTGTGATCTGGAAATACACTACGGTGTCGATCTGCATGGTAACGTTATCCTTTGTGATTACCGGCTGCGGCTCAAAGTCAACGACCTGTTCCTTGAGTGTTACCTTGCGTCTGATGTGCTCAAAAATCGGGAGTTTAAAATGTACACCCGTATTCCATGTGCCGCGATAGGTTCCCAATCGCTCGATGATATAAGCATGTGCCTGCGGTACGATCACGAAAACACGCGATCCCACAAACAAGATGATGAGTCCTAAAATGATCCACCAAATAATATTGAACATACGCTCAACCTTCCTTTCCTTCTGCTGACTGCAATGATTCTACAATGGCTTTTACGCCCACGATCTCACGCACACGCACCAAAGTTCCCTCTGGGATCTCGCTGCCATCGGCAGAGCGTGCCGTCCAGTATTGTCCCATGATCTTGATCTCGCCCTGTGCGGATGCGTTGGAGATCGTCTGCGTCACAATCGCCTGTTCTCCCAATATACGGTCGGCATTGGTGGCTGTCTGCTTTGTGCCGATCATCTTTTTCGCCATAGGACGCGCCAAGACCAAAAAGACAGCGGATATCACAAGAAACACGATCCATTGGGTCGTGGGCGCAGCGTCAAACGTCGCGGCGATCAGACCGCCCACGCCGCCGACCGCAAACCAGATCGCGCAGAGATTGAGCGTGAATGCTTCAAGCCCAAGCGCAAGCACGATCGCAATGATCCACCATGCATTGCCCGATAATGTAAACATATTCCTCCCTCCATTCCTGTATGTGTATCATACCCATACATTTGCCATTATTATACTGCATAGACGGTAAAAAGTCTACTCATTCCGCAAACTGTATAAAAAAAGTCGGTCATCTTTTGGGATGACCGACTTTGTAGTTTTATGGAATGAAACGGCTTAGTACATACCGCCCATGTCCGGAGCTGCCGGAACAGCCGGAGCTGGCTCCTTCTTGTCTGCCACGATGCTTTCAGTGGTCAGAACCATAGCAGCGATAGAAGCTGCATTCTGGAGTGCAGAACGGTTTACCTTGGTTGGGTCAACGATACCTGCTGGGATCATGTCGCAGAACTCTTCCTTGTATGCATCGAATCCGTAGCCGATCTTGCCGGAGGACTTGATGCGGTCGAGTACAACTGCGCCGTCCACACCAGCATTCTCAGCAATCTGCTTCACTGGAGCTTCCAGACCACGCATGATGATCTGTACGCCGGTCTTTTCGTCGCCCTCTACTTCGTGCATCAGCTTTTCGACTGCCGGAATTGCATTGACGTATGCAGTGCCGCCGCCAGCAACGATGCCTTCCTCAACAGCTGCACGGGTCGCATTCAGTGCATCCTCAATGCGCAGCTTCATTTCCTTCATTTCGACCTCGGTTGCAGCACCAACCTTGATGACAGCAACGCCGCCAGCCAGCTTTGCCAGACGCTCCTGCAGCTTCTCGCGGTCGAAATCAGAGGTGGTGTTCTCAATCGCATTGCGAATGGTTGCAACGCGTGCCTGAATTGCCTCAGAATCACCAGCACCATCAACGATCGTGGTGGTCTCCTTGTTGACCTTGACCTGACGTGCCTGACCCAGCATATTGATGGTTGCATCCTTGAGGTCAATGCCGAGATCATCGGAGATCACAGTACCGCCGGTCAGAACTGCGAGATCCTGCAGCATATCCTTGCGGCGATCGCCAAAGCCAGGAGCCTTGACTGCAACGCAGGTGAATGTGCCGCGCAGACGGTTTACGATCAGGGTGGAGAGTGCTTCGCCCTCGATGTCCTCTGCAACGATCAGCAGCTTGCGACCCATCTTTACGATCTGCTCCAAAATCGGCAGCAGGTCAGCAATCACAGAGATCTTCTTATCTGTAATGAGCACCAGTGCATCATCCAGAACGGCTTCCATCTTTTCGGTATCGGTCACCATGTAAGGTGTTACATAGCCGCGGTCGAACTGCATGCCCTCAACGACCTCAGAGTAGGTCTCAGCGGTCTTGGACTCCTCAACGGTAATGACGCCATCAGTGGAAACCTTTTCCATTGCCTCGGAGATCAGCTTGCCGATCTCGTCATTGCCAGAGGATACGGCTGCAACGCGTGCGATATCTGCCGCGCCATCTACCTTCTTGGAGTGCTCTGCGATCGCGCTCACCGCAGTTTCCACTGCCTTGTGCATGCCCTTGCGCATAACCATCGGGTTTGCACCAGCTGCGAGGTTCTTGAGACCCTCCTGAACGAAAGCCTGCGCCAGCATGGTTGCGGTGGTTGTACCATCACCTGCAACATCGTTGGTCTTGGTTGCAACTTCCTTTACGAGCTGTGCACCCATGTTCTCGAATGGATCTTCCAGTTCGATATCCTTTGCGATGGTCACGCCATCGTTTGTGATGAGCGGTGCGCCGAACTTCTTGTCCAGAACCACATTGCGGCCCTTTGGACCCATTGTAATCTTTACGGTGTTTGCCAGCTGGTCAATGCCATGCATGAGAGACTTGCGGGCTTCCTCACCAAATTGAATCTGCTTTGCCATAGTGAATTCTCCTCCAATATATGAGTTTGGGAATGATTTTACTCTACAACAGCCAGAATATCGTTCTGACGAACGACAATCAGGTCTTCACCGTCGATCTTCACCTCGGTGCCAGAGTACTTGCTGGTGATCACCTTGTCACCAACCTTGACCTGCATCACAACTTCCTTGCCGTCTACGATGCCACCAGGTCCTACTGCGAGAACCTCTGCAACCTGCGGCTTTTCCTTTGCAGAACCAGTCAGGATAATACCGCTTGCAGTGGTTTCCTCTGCTTCTACCATCTTGATCACAACGCGATCAGAAAGGGGCTTTAAAGTCATAATCTATTCCTCCTAAAAGATTAGAATACCATTTCAAGGTGTTAGCACTCTTGTGTGTCGAGTGCTAACCACGGTTATTATGATACATCAACTGTATCAGAAACGCAAGTGGTTTTTTGAAGAAACTGGCAATAAATTTGTGAAAGATTTGTAACATCCTACTTTATGTGCGTGGTTTCTCGGAATTACGGGGAGTTCTGCCATTTGGATCGGCTGTTCGATTATCGCGCAGAGCACTTTTTCTCTGACCCAAGCCATCGCCTGTGCGTTTGCCGCGCGGCGCAAAGCCCCTCTTGTCCCCTCTGTCCTCCTGCTGTTCTCTGCGTGCAAAGGGTTTTTTGCCCTTATCGAACATTCGTTCTTTCTTGCCCGTTTGGTCATTTCTGCCCATTGGCTTGTCCGTTCTGCGCGGCTCTGTGCCCTTGCGTGCTGCGGCATCTGCCCTGCCGCCCGGATTTCCATTCATGGGACGACGTTCCGTGACCGGCTTAAAATACATATAGAGGTCACAGCGGATCATGCCGTTATAGAGCTTGCGGCGTTTGTCCGCCTGATAGCCATAAAAGCGTTCAAACTCCGGATCGGAGGTCAGGTAATACTGCCGCAGATCACACTTTGCCAGTGCCCTGCCCATACCGCGGTATAGCTGCTGTGCGCTTTCCTTATCCAGCAGACGTTCGCCGTAGGGTGGATTTGCAAACAGCGTGCCGGTTTCCGGATACGCCCGACGGGTCGCATCAGCGGTCTCAAAGCGGATAAACTGTGCAACGCCTGCCTTGCTCGCGTTATCTCGCGCGAGTGCCACGGCGTCCGGATCGATGTCGCTTGCACAGAGATCGAGTTCTACACCTGTGCGTACCTCGGAGATCGCCTGCTCTCTCGCGTCCTTCCATGCCGTATCTGCGATCCAGTGCCATTTTTCTGCATCGTATGTGCGCATGAGTCCGGGCGCACGACCCAGCGCAATCATGGCCGCCTCGATGGGGATCGTGCCTGAACCGCAGAACGGGTCAATGAGGGGATCTCTGCCGCGCCAGCGTGCCACCTTGACCATCGCTGCCGCCAAGGTCTCGCGCAGGGGTGCGGCGTTTGCATTGGCGCGATAGCCGCGCTTGTGCAGTCCGGCACCCGAGGTATCCAGAAAAATTTCCACTTGATCATGCATGATGGAAAACTGGATCTGATAGCGTTCCCCGTTCTCCTCAAACCAGCTGATGCCGTAATGTGCGCCCAAGCGATCAACGATCGCTTTCTTGATGATCTTCTGGCAGTCGGGCACACTGAACAACTTGGAATTCAGAGAATGCCCCTTGACCGGAAAGGAGGCATGTACAGGCAGGAAATTCTCCCACGGGATCGCCTTTGTCCCCTCGAACAGTCCATCGAAATCGTATGCCGGAAAGGATGCCAGCCGAATGAGCACACGCTCGGCACAGCGCAGGTGCATATTTGCCCAAATGAGTGTGTTGGGATCTCCGGTAAAGAGTACGCGTCCATTCTCCGCGCGTACATCGGTCAGCTTGCCGCCGAAGCGCAGTTCATCAGCGACGATGCCTTCCAGTCCGAACAGGGTCGGACAGCAAAATTCTAAGTTCATATATTCACCTCAAACAAATGGATGTTTCTTGAAAACAAAAGCTCCTGTCCGGTCACCAGACAAGAGCCATTTCTGTTTTTATGATACCGTGTCCATGGGATAAAGTCAAGGAAATGTTCCTTTCCTTTGCAATCCATTCGGTCTTCATTTCTGTTCAATGCGTTTGCTTCAAAGCAAAGGGAAATGTTTTTTGGAAAACCGCAGGTTTTTCATTCCTACATAATAAGATTTGCCCCGAAGCAAAGGGGTAGATTTTTTGGAAATCCGTCCGGTTTTCATTTCTGCTAAATGATTTGCTTTGAAAAGCAGGGAAACGTGTCGCACCGGTGGGTCAAATTTATGTTCGCACATACTGCGCAGTGTTTGGAACGTCCGTCCGGTTTTCATTTCTGCTAAATGATTTGCTTTGGAAAGCAGGGAAACGTGTCGCGGTCTCGCGACGGAGACACAAGGGGTAGAACCTTGCGGTTCTTGCCCTTGTGAATCCCACACTCCCTCTCCATTAGATCAACATTGTGCCGCCGTAAGGGTGTGAAAGTATGAGCTCCGCCACAGGCGG
>JAHHRO010000073.1 GCA_020025755.1 Butyricicoccus sp.
GTTTCCGGACGCATATAGTTGCCGAAATCAAAGGGTTCATAGTAAGAGAGGTTGAGCATCCAGCCGGAATCGAATTGTGCGGCATAGCTGCTTGCGAGTTCTGCGGCGCGATCCTGTGCCATCTGGAACAGTTCCATAACGGTCTCCGTGCATACGATATCGGGTTTCCAGAGGTTGCGCCAAGGTGTGCGGGATTCATTGAGGGCATCCCACTGGGGCAAACCGGCACGGATATGGGAACTGAGTACAGCAGTTTTGCCTAAGATCCGCTCTATGGCACGGGCGGAGGCGCGCAGGGTTCTTCCGCCGCCGAAGAAGATCCGCTGATATGCCAGCATTTCCGAGAAGATCGGACGCAGTTCACGGGTCGAAATTTCCTCGCGCAGCACACGATGTACCAAGTGGCGCAGGATGACTGCCAGTATCGCAGTTTCCTCGTCGGTCAGGCGATAGGCTTCGACCGGAAGGCGCAGGTGATCGCCTTTGAGTTTGTCGAACAGGGCACAGTCGATATCGGACTCGATCTGACAATGGATCGAAGTCGGGTCTTCCTTGGGCATGGCTTCCAGACATTCGTGCTGACGGTAATATACATAAGGGTGCACCATGCTGTCCAAGGCATAATGACAGAGAAAGCCATAAAAATAAGCGGCGGCGATATGATGCGCCGTGCCCGTCAAATGGTTGACGATTTCCGCAAAGACAGCGAACAGCTCATCTGTTTTTTCTTCATGCAGGCGTGCGCCGATCGCATGCAGAGGACTTCCGGCATATACCTTGTGAAAGAACAATGGATCAGGACCGTGCAGACCCCAACGGAATACAGCAGGGTGCAGTGCTGCTTCGCGCTGGGCAGCGGCTGGGAAAACGGAAAGTGCATATTCTCCGAGAAGGTCGTGTGCAATAAAGTCTGCCATAGCGTAAGTACCTTCCTTTCTTCTACTTCTTGTTCTTATTATACTTGATTTTCACAGGAACGGAAAGAGTAAACCAAAAAAATGCACGGCTTTCATAAAGTAAAACAAAAGTATCCCTGCATTTACAATTCTTTCATGTTCTTTCGTGAAATCAGGTGTATAATAAGGATATGATGCGATTCTTTGCGCATGACAGCATGATAAAAAAGGTGGGAACACAAATGAGTAATAAAAAGATTTTGATTGTAGAAGATGATGATAATATCAGGGAATTGCTGCGCCTTTATCTGGAACGGGAAGGATACGAAATTTCCGAAGCGGAAAATGGCGCGATCGGTCTGTCCAAGTGGAAGGCGGAAAATCCGGATATGATGCTTTTGGATGTTATGATGCCGGTGATGGATGGATGGCAGGTCATTCGGGAGGTTCGCGATTCAGGCTCCAGTATGCCGGTCATCATGATTACGGCGAAGGGGGAGACCATGGACAAGGTGTCCGGTCTGGAACTGGGGGCAGATGACTATATCGTAAAGCCGCTCGAAATGCGTGAAGTGGTGGCGCGTGTGCGTGCAGTTCTGCGCCGCCTGTCTCCAGATGACAGCAGCAAACTGGTCTTTGATGGATTGACGATCGATAAACAGGCATATGAACTTGTGATCGGCGGCAAGCGCGTGGATGCACCGCCGAAGGAGATCGAACTGCTATACTTTCTGGCTCAAAGTCCCAATCGGGTATTCACGCGTGCGCAGCTCCTTGATGATGTGTGGGGTTTTGATTATTTTGGTGATACACGCACTGTCGATGTGCATGTAAAGCGACTGCGTGAAAAATTAGAGGGTGCTTCGGATAAATGGGAACTCAAAACAGTCTGGGGTGTTGGATATAAGTTTGAAACCAAGAGTTAAGGCACGGAGGGGAACAGGGCATTGAAACATAGTTTTTTCACCAAAAATTTCCTTTCTTTCGTGGTGCTGATCGTGGTCGCGTTCACGCTTGCAGCAGGAGCGTTTTTTTATCAGATGGATCGCTATGCCAAGGAAGAAAAAGAGGAACAGCTCAATGCAGCGGCACAGTCGATCGCGGAACTAACGAGTTATGCGGTCAAGACGGGAGATACGCTTAATATTGCGGTGCTGGATGTATCCCTAAAAAGCACCGCACAGCAAGATCAAATGAGTATCCTGATCACAGATCCCAGCGGAAAGGTACTCATGCGTGTAGAACCGGATTATGAGGACATTCCGGCAGGCGATCAGATCCCTTTTCCGGTCGTGCATGCGCTGACGCGAACAGGGACCTATTCGGAAACCGGAATGCTCGGCACTTTGTTCAAGGAATCCAACTATATCGTGGGGACATTGTGCAAGGATACGGACGGAACAAATCTGGCATTGGTGTTCGTTGCGGCGAGCACAGAGCGTGTTGTGGGTATGTTGCGGCAGATCACGCAGATCTTTGTCGTGATTCTGATGGGGGTGCTGATGTGCGCCCTCGTCATCAGTTACTTTATCTCTATCCGTATGACACGTCCCCTGAAAACGATGGCAAATGCAGCAAAGGAATTTGCAGCCGGTAATTTCAGTGTGCGTGTACCCGAGGACAATCGGTGTGACGAGATCGATGAACTGGCGACCTCGTTCAATAATATGGCGCGTGATCTGGAGCAGCTGGAGGAATTGACCCAAAACTTTATTGGGAACGTATCACATGAGTTCAAGACCCCTATGACTACCATCAGCGGCTTTGTGGATGGAATGCTTGATGGTACGATTCCGGAGGATCAGCAGAAAAAATATCTGCATGTGATCTCTGATGAGGTCAAGCGGCTTTCCCGTATGACGATGAGTATGCTGGCAGCGGCAAAGATCCAGTCAGGGGAGCTTATCATCAGTCCCGTGCCGTTCGATTTCTCTGAGATGGCAAGTGAGATCCTGTTTTCGTTCGAGCAGAAGATCAATGGAAAGAATGTGGAAGTCGATGCCGATTTTGCCGATCGGCTTATGGTCATGGGCGATCGCGATCATGTATTCCGTGCTGTTTATAATCTTGTGGACAATGCTGTGAAGTTCATTGATACCGGTGGTACGCTCCGTGTTTCGGCGTATCCGGCAGGGGCGTTCTGTGAATTTTCCATTTGCAATACAGGCGGCGGCATTCCAGCAGAGGATATCCCATATATCTTTGACCGCTTTTATAAAACCGATCGCTCCCGTTCGCGTGACCGCTCGGGTGCCGGTCTGGGTCTTTATATTGTGAAGAATATCATCAATTTGCATGGCGGTGATATTTCTGTGCGTTCTGATGGCGGTGAAACGGAGTTTTCCTTCACCCTGCCGCTTGCACCGGTGACAAAGTCCGGAAAATTCCAGAAACAGCAGGGTGCATAAAACAGAAGTCCTGACTGTACACCGAAGTTCACAAAATATTCATATCAGTGACAACAAAGTATCACAATCCATGCGTACAATAAAACCAGAACGAAACGAAAGGATGTTGCGTTATGGATTTTGAGAATAAGAATACTGAAAATACAAATGAAGTACCTTCTGCCGATGCACAGTTCATGCATCAGCCGGAAACACAAAATACACAGCCGATCCCAATGGAGGAGCACTCACATACATGGGCGGATGATTCCGAGCATCACCAAGCTGCGCAGCCGCACAGTCCCATAGAAACACAGTCCTATGCGACCTATCAGGAATGGGCGGCAGCCGAACATAAGCGCACACAGAAGCAGCAGAAACGGCAGATGCGTAAGGACAGGAAAAACCGCAAGCCTCTGCTGGTCGCTGGTTCGATTGCGTGTGCATGTGCGCTGTTTGCAGGCGGCGTTGCACTGGGCGGCTTTATGAATGGCGGCGGTCGCGGTGGGAACTCTGCTCCCAGCGCGGTATTCAATGCAAATCTGCCAAGCGTCAATATTTCGGCACCAACGAATACCGTCAGCACAAGTAATACGGGGCTTTCCGGTGAGGAGATCTATGCGAAGGTATCCCCGTCAGTCGTTTCGGTACAGGCAGTCAATTTGCAGGACGGAAAGGGCGGTACAGGTTCCGGCGTGATCATGAGCAGGGACGGCTATGTGATCACCAACCACCATGTCGTGACCAACGAGACCACAGGTGCGCCGCTGGATAAGATCACCGTGGTTATGGCAGACGGCACCATGCGTCCGGCAGAGATCAAGGGTGTCGATAAGCAGACCGATCTTGCTGTACTCAAGATCGATCCGAATGGGATCGAGATCGTACCGGCTGAGTTTGGAGATTCCAAGACGTTACAGCCCGGTGAGGCAGTCTTTGCGATCGGTTCTCCCGGTGGACTGGAACTTGCAAACACCATCACAGGCGGTCATATCTCCGCGCTCAACCGTGATATCACCATCGAAGACCGTGTCATGAGTCTCATTCAGACCGATGCAGCGATCAATCCGGGCAACTCGGGCGGTGCGCTCATCAATAAATATGGTCAGGTCATTGGCATTACATCGGCAAAGCTGGGTATCAGCTACTTTGAGGGTCTGGGCTTTGCCATCCCGATGGATACCGCAAAGCCGATCGTGGATGAACTGATCCAGAGTGGTTATGTGGCAGGTCGTCCACAGATCGGCGTTTCGGGTCGCGATGTGAGCGTAGAGAAGTCGGAAGCATTTGGCGTACCGCAGGGCGTACAGGTCTATGGTGTAGACTCCCGTTCCAATGCGGCGGCAGCAGGTGTGCAGGTCAATGATATCATCATTGGTGTCAACGGCAAGACCATTACAGGCATGGCAGAGATCAATAAAGCCAAGGAAGGCATGAAGGCTGGCGACAAGCTGACCCTTCGTTTGTACCGTCTGTCTACGGGCAAAGAACTGACGGTTTCCTTTGCGCTGAACGATCAGCATGATCTGCAGGGCATCGATCCGCAGATGCAGGCACAGCAGCAACAGCAGGAGCAGCAACAGCACCGTCAGCAGCAGGGACGGTACTACAATGATCCGTTCAGCTTCTTCTTTGGCTGGTAAAGTTAAAATGGAGACAAGGCTATATTTCCGAATTTTGGAGGTATAGCCTTGTAGTTTTTTTATGTACTTGTTCTCACAAATTTTACAAAAAGGGGATATGCTTTTGGAAACAGTGGTGCTATAATGAAAGACGACAAAATGAACGATACGGCAGAAATCACCGTATGCTGGAGGAAATAAAAATGAAATCGGTATTGCTGATTGGTTTGGGACGTTTTGGACGCCACATGGCGGGGAAACTGAATGAAATGAACCATGAGGTGCTGGCAATTGATATCAACGAGCAGCGCGTCAATGATGTGCTGCCGCTTGTGACAAGTGCGCAGATCGGAGACAGTACGAACGAAAACTTTATTGCATCGCTTGGCGTGCGTAACTTCGACTTGTGTGTGGTTGCGATCGGCGACAACTTCCAAAGCTCGCTTGAGACCGTTGCGCTGCTCAAGGACTATGGTGCGCCCTTTGTAGTTGCACGCGCAAACCGCGATGTACATGCAAAGTTTTTGCTCCGCAATGGCGCGGATGAGGTCGTGTATCCGGAAAAGGAAATGGCGATCCGCTCTGCCGTCAAATACAGTTCGGATAATGTGTTTGACTATATCGAACTGACGGGTGATTATTCTATTTATGAGACGCCTGTACCGGAGGCGTGGGTCGGCAAAACCATGGTGGAGCTTGGTGTACGCACACGCTATCACATCAATGTAATGGCACTGCGCCGTGGATCGGAACTTTCTCCGCTGCCACGTCCGGATCATATTTTCCGTGGAGATGAAACTATGCTCATCATGGGCTCTAATAAGGATCTTACAAAGTTTATCCAGCGCAGATAAAAGAAAATGCTCGGCTGAAAAACAGCCGAGCATTTGAG
>JAHHRO010000074.1 GCA_020025755.1 Butyricicoccus sp.
CATACTTTCACACTCTCTGGGGCATTGCCATTCTCCACCGGATGGAAGGGAGTGTGGGATTCATAAGGGACTTACTGAATCAGAAAACACCCCAGTGGGGTGTTTTCCAGTAAGGCTGTGGGCGACCCCGTCGCCCAAGTCATAAACGGCTGTGTAATGTATTTTCAGCTAATAGAGCAATCAGCCCCGTAAGGTTATAGCCCTTATGCCGCCGTCGCCGGCGCGACACGTTACTCTTTGCTTTGAAGCAAATCATTTTGCAGAAATGAAAACCTGACGGATTCCCCAAACCACGTTTCCCTTTGCTTTTCAAAGCAAATCTTAGTTTCGCACAAATAAAAACCAACCAAGGAGAACCTCTCATGGAACACCGCTTACAAACGCCTGAACTTGTCTTATCCCTGACCCCCGAGATCTTCCCCGCTGACTTTGCAGGTGCGCCCAATATGACGCTGCATGTACAGGTCGTCTGCGATGGCTTTGCCGGTCACGGAGAAATGGATCTCGCAGCAGGGGATCTTGCAGCATTTTCCGATGCCCTCTCTGCCTTGTACGAAACACTTTCCGGACAGGCTGTCCTCAAAGAACCCTATGGAGATATGCACCTGACCTTTACAAGTGCCCCGCGCGGACACATCCTTGTTTCCGGTCTTTTGCTCCAAATGGGTCGAGCAGGTGAACAATCACTTGTTTTCGCAACCGATCTAGAGCAGAGTGATTTACATACATTTTGTGAGGAACTGCGTGCTGCATACTCCCCTGCACACCCTTAATCTGGCAGCGATTTCCTGCCTCGGGGCTGACCATTGAGACAAAAGAACTCTTGGCGGCGCAAAAAAGGTCGTATCCAATGGATACGACCTTTTTAATGGGTCTGTCTTATTCAGCCTTCATCTTTGCAAAGCACTCACTGCAATAAACCGGACGATCGGACTTGGGCTCGAACGGAACCTTTGCCTCGCCGCCGCAAGCTGCACAAGTTGCGGTGAAGAACTCACGGGAAGTGCTGCGTGCTGCGTTCTTGCGTGCGTCACGGCACTTCTTGCAGCGCTGTGGCTCATTCTGGAAGCCGCGCTCTGCGTAGAACTCCTGCTCACCAGCAGTAAATACGAACTCCTCGCCACATTCCTTACATACTAAAGTCTTGTCCTGATACATGATTACTACCTCTCTTTGATTACCTCAAGTCCCTATCCCTTTTTGCGTTGCAGAAATGCTAGGAACAACTGAAAAAATATATTGCAAACAGGAGGACTTCCTGTTTACGACAAAAGAAATCGGGTATGTTCACCAAAGTGGGCGTGACCAATGAGGATCAGCGATCGCGGACGTGATGAACAGGGGGGCACAGCCGGAATGGGGTCTGTGCGGAGAGAAACCTGCGCCGCAGGGATACGGGAAAAAGTCAAGGAGAATACACTGACTGTGTGAAAAAGATCCCGAACAAACGGAAGCCGAACGAATTTCAAATCTTCCAGCATAGGAGCGACCAAGCAGACGCATTGAAAAAAAGCGTACAAAGAGGGAACTTTTTTATGCGCCAAAACTTGTTTTTATGGTTTCATTTCTTATCTGTGTATCATTATATAGAATGTTTTGGGATTTGTCAAGCGATTTTTGTGGAAAATGAAAATAGTCGCCAAAGGATCGAAAATATATTTGTGCGTATTTTACAATATCCGCCGCAAAAGACTTGCAGGGCTTTCCGATCCCTGCGGCTATATGCTGTCGTGAGGCATGCGGACGCGCTCTGTTCCCGAAATCGCTCTCGGGGTTTGTACGCGCCGCTGACGATCGGCTCACGCACGACCGAAGGGGTATCCGCCGAACCTTTCGATCTCCCCTTTCCTCGTCCACTGTCGGAGAAGCACCCTCTCCCACAGTTCTGGCGCTTGATCCGGTCGTATCATCCAACGACCGATTCGATGACATCTGCCACCTGACGTGCGACTGCCGATACCTTGTCTGCGTCCATGCCCTCGACCATCACGCGCACAAGTGCTTCCGTGCCCGATGCACGCACGAGGATACGACCCTCACCCAGCGTCTGCTGACCGGCTTCGATGGAAGCGGCAACCTCTGTGCGCTCGGCAATGGTATGCTTGTCGGCATTTGGCACTTTGACATTGATCTGTACCTGTGGCCACGGAATGACCTCATCTGCGATCTCCGAGCATTTTTTTCCGCTTTTCTTGAGGATATGCATGAACTGGATCGCGGTGAGCTGTCCGTCTCCCGTCGAGGCATATTCCAAAAAGATGACGTGTCCCGACTGCTCGCCGCCTAGGATATAGCCGTCCTTGAGCATCATTTCCAGCACATAGCGGTCGCCCACGTTTGCGCACTTGATCTCCATGCCGTGATCCTTGGCATACTTGTGCAGCCCCATGTTGGACATGATGGTTGCAACGAAGGCATCGCCGCGCAGCTTGCCCAGCTTCTTCATGTGTGCGGCGCAGACTGCCATAATGCGGTCGCCGTCCAGCACCTCGCCGCGCTCGTCTACGATGAGGCAGCGATCGGCGTCCCCGTCGAACGCAATACCGATATCATAATTGCCTGTGCGCATGCGTTCCTGCAAGTTGCCCAGATGGGTCGAGCCGCAGCCGTCGTTGATGTTGATGCCGTTCGGCTCATAGAAACGCAGATCCGCCTTGCATTCGAGCAGACGCATCAGGCGCGTGACCGTCGTGGAGGATGCACCGTTTGCGCAGTCCACCGCCACGCGCAGACCGCTGAGATCGCCGTCCAAGGTCTCTGCCAGATGATCGGTGTATTCCACGACCGGATCAATGGTAGAGCGCAGCACGCCGCCCAGCTTTTCATGGCTTGCCTTGGGTACGGTATCAAAATCGTCGATCAGTGCTTCAATGCGGCCTTCCAGCTCGTCGGAGAGCTTGTAGCCTGAGCCTGCAAAGATCTTGATGCCGTTATACTCAAAGGAGTTATGGCTTGCCGAGATGACGATGCCTGCATCTGCCTTGTGCTTGATGGTGAGATATGCGATGGCAGGGGTCGGGATGACGCCCAGAAGCTCCACATCTGCACCAACCGAGCAGATGCCTGCCACGAGTGCGCTTTCCAGCATATCGGACGAGATACGGGTATCCTTACCGATCAGCAGCTTGGCTTTGCCTCCCGTGGTGCGCTCCTGTGTCAGTACATACGCTGCCGCCGCACCAATCTTAAATGCCAGCATTGCATCCAGTTCGATATTCGCCACACCGCGAACACCGTCAGTTCCAAAATATTTGCCCAATCTATGACACTTCCTTCCAAACAAAGTGATTATAAAACCTGCTGACCATTGGGCAGTTCCAGCTTCAAATGGTCATAGGCGCGAAATGTAGCACACCGTCCGCGCGGCGTGCGATTGAGGAATCCGATCTGCATGAGGTAGGGTTCATATACGTCCTCAAGCGTGACTGCTTCCTCTCCAATGGTTGCCGCCAGAGTTTCCAGTCCCACCGGCCCGCCGTTGTAGTTTTGAATGATGCTCGTGAGCATACGGCGGTCGATGTTATCCAGCCCCAGCGCGTCGATCTCAAGTGCCTGCAAGGCAAGGTCTGCCATTTCGCGATTGATGATCCCATCGCCCTTGACCTGCGCAAAGTCACGCACGCGCCGCAAAAGGCGGTTGGCGATACGCGGCGTACCGCGCGAGCGGCGCGCGATCTCCAGTGCGCCATCATAACGACTATGTACACCCAGAATACCAGCCGAGCGCGTGACGATCTTTTCCAGATCCTCAGGGCTGTACAGTTCCAAACGCAGCATGACGCCGAAGCGGTCACGCAGGGGGGACGTCATCTGTCCGGCGCGAGTCGTTGCACCAATGAGCGTAAAGCGTGGCAGATCCAGACGAATCGAGCGCGCGGATGGCCCCTTTCCGATGATGATATCGAGGGCGTAATCCTCCATTGCAGGATACAGGATCTCCTCCACGCTGCGGTTCAGGCGGTGGATCTCATCAATAAACAGGATATCATTTTCTGCCAAATTGGTCAAGATTGCGGCGAGATCTCCTGCTTTCTCGATGGCAGGGCCTGAGGTTATGCGGATATTGACCCCCATCTCAGCGGCAATGATGCCGGCAAGGGTGGTCTTACCCAATCCAGGCGGCCCATATAATAAGGTATGATCGAGCGGCTCGTTTCGTTGCCTTGCCGCCTCAATAAAAATTTTCAGGTTTTCTTTGACCTTGCTCTGCCCGATGTAGTCATCCATCGTTTTCGGACGCAGGGAGTTTTCCGTCTCGTCCTCCTGCATCTTGCGCGTGGATACAATGCGTTCATCGTCCACCATGCCGCCGGAAAATTCGATACTCAATCCATCACTCCCTTATCCCATTGCCATACGCTTGAGGCACGCACGAATGATCGCCTCAGTGTCTGCGTACTCCTCGAGCTTCAGACCTTCCAGTGCCTGCAATGCCTCGGACTGCGCATAGCCCAGCACCATGAGCGCGGCGATCGCCTCCTGTGTATGGTTGACGGCCGAGCCGCCCGCACGCGGCATTTCCATGATCGGTGCTCCGCCCTTTGCGGTCTCCATCTGCTCCTTGCTCATCTTGTCGCGCAGCTCGAGCACGATGCGCTGGGCGATCTTCTTTCCAATGCCCGGTGCCTGTGTAAGCAGCCTCTCATCACCTGTGATGATGGAAAGCGCAAGCTGACTGGGCGGCGCAATGGATAAAATGGCAAGTGCCGCCTTGGGGCCTACGCCCGAAACGCCGATGAGCAGCTTGAAGCAGTTCAGCTCCTCCTGCTCGGTAAAGCCATACAGATCGAACACATCCTCACGCACATGTAAAAAGGTGTAAAGCCGTGCATGCTCCCCCGTTTTGACCTGTGCGATGGTATGCTGTGAGGTATGGCAGGCGTAGCCCACCCCTGCACAGTCGATGACGCAAAGTCCCTGTTCGATCAGCGCGACCTTGCCTTCAATATAATAAAACATAGTTCGTAACTCCTTAACGATACAGCGCGGAACGGCTGGCGTGTCCATGACAGATGGCAATGGCAAGCGCGTCTGCCGCATCATCCGGACGCGGCACCTTGGCAAGCCCCAGCATCATGCGTGTCATTTCCATCATCTGCCGTTTTTCCGCCTTGCCATACCCCACCACGGACTGTTTCACCTGTGAGGGGGTATAGGAAACCGGTGTCAATCCTTTTTGCGCGAGGGCAAGCAGGATCACGCCGCGTGCCTGAGCGACTTGGATACCGGTTGTAATATTGGTATTGAAAAATAGATCCTCGACCGCCGCCGCTTCCGGATGGAAGGTGTCGATGAGGGTACACAGGTCGTCGTACAGTTCGCACAGGCGCAGGTGCATGGGTGCGCCGATCTGTGTGGTGATCGCGCCGTATTGGATGGGCGTGAAGCGATCCTTTTCATAGCGGACAATGCCATAGCCGATCGTCCCATAGCCCGGGTCGATTCCGAGAATGACCATTGCGTTTTTCTCCTTTGTATCTGCTTCTACCGCTTTCCCCTTATTTTCTGTGTTTTTGTACATTTTTTTAACATTTGCGCACAGAAAGCGCGGTATTGTATCGCATCTATAATATCACAGCAGGGCGGCAATGTCTACCAAAAAAACAAATGTTCCTTTTTCTCCGCTGTGCTCCGGCAGGCTATGCCTTGACAGTCTCCCCAAAAACAGGTATACTAAAGGTACAAAAAAGGGCGCGTTGCCGGTAGACGGTTATGC
>JAHHRO010000075.1 GCA_020025755.1 Butyricicoccus sp.
AGACACTGCTTATACTGAAGTAAAAGAGGAGTGTGGTGCACCATGATTTGCCAGCGTTATTTGATCGGTATGTTTTGCCTTGGCTTAGGGATCGGGATTCTGGCAGGCAAGATCTTTCCGGTATTCTGGTTTCTGCTGCTGCTCAGTCTGGCATTGATCGCCATTGGTGTACTGCTGCTTTCACGATAGGAGGTATCATGATGAAGGTTGTGATCTGGAAGAGCCCGCGGTATTTATGCGGTATGCTGCGTCGTATGTTTGGGATCCGCAATGACGATTGAACCGATCTGCAAAAGCCGGGGGTGTTTCCTCGGCTTTTTGTTTTTTTCATATCCTGCAAACACCTGCATATACATAACAGCAGAAGCGGTAAAAAAGGAGGAATCTTCTATGGAATTCATGCGCACAGATCTGCAATACTATGCGCCTATGTGTGTGCGGCACACCACATTCACAGAGACAACAGATACCATCGTACCCGATACCGAACCCGATATCGGTCGTATTTTATGCGCCTTTGGTGCGGTGTCGGTAAAGGACGAGCTGCCGCAGAACGATCGCATTTTGGTTTCCGGCATTGTACATGTGGTCGTACTGTACCGACCGGACGGGCAGGACGGCATTCGGTTTTTACAGATCCCATTGAGTTTTGCACATATTGAAGAAACGCAGGGGATCACGGCAGATCAGCCATGCTTTGTGCGCTGTCACTTACAACATGTATCAGCAAGAGCGGTGAATTCCAGAAAAGTGAGTGTCACAGGGGATATTGGACTGGAAATCGACCTGTATCAGAAAAAGCAGAGTGCGGTCACGGAGCACATCGAGCCGGATGGCACAGATTTGCAGGTGCGGTATGGAACACAGCCGCTCAACCTTTTACAGACCGTACTGACCCGAGAATATACCGTTTTGGATGATGTGGAGATCCCAGGGGCAGAGGGCATGAAGCTGATCCATACGCGCGGGGCACTGGGGCCTGTGACCTGTCAATCGGGCAATGCACAACTGACCATCAGTGGTGAGGTGCAGCTCACACTGCTGCTGTTGGACGATACTGGCAAGTTACGCTCTCTGACGCATGCTGTACCCTATACGCAGGTTTTAGAAGCATCAGGGGTCACAGAGGATATGCCTGTGACTGTGCGTTTGACCCTGCGCAATCTGGACTGTATGCTGCGCGAGGAGGAAGGGATTTTGTCCATGGGGGCGTGTGCGCGTGCCCTCATACAGCAGCGTAAGGAGCAGACCCTGCAAACGATCGAAGATCTGTACCATCTCAAAAAGCAAATCGAACTGACAGAGTCTTCCGTAGAACTGTATGATGATGCCGTGCCGCAGCCGTTTCAGTCCGAGGGACTGGCACAGCTGACACTGACATATCCCGCTTCAGAGATCATACTGACAGATGCGGTTTGTACCGCAGTTGGGCAGGAGACCATGAAGCTGCAAGTTTGTGTGCTGTATCAGGATGATACGGGCAATCTATGGGGGGAAATGCAGGATACCACCGTTCCGCTGGTATTGGGGCAGACTGCCTATACACAGCTGCGTGATCTGACCGTTCACCTGACCACTGCACGCAGTGCAGAGCGTGACTTGCAGCTGCGCGCTTCGGTCAACGGTACGGTACTGTGCGGTGCGCCCATCTCCGTGCGTGATATCACAGGGCTTACTGCCGAACAGGATCGGGAGCCGGTCGATCAGGCAGGAACGACACTCATCCTGCGTTATATTCAGGAGGGAACTACACTGTGGGAGATCGCAAAGCAGTATGCTTCTACCGTGTCGGATATTCAAAATGCAAATGAACTGCCCGAGCATACGGATCAGGTATCCGAGATCATGCTGTTGATCCCGATTTGCGGACGGTGAAAGGAGTGTAGACCTTATGGAGAAAAAAGGGTTGTATGAGCAGATCAGCTCTCGCACCAACGGTGATATTTATATCGGCGTGGTAGGGCCAGTACGCACAGGCAAGTCGACCTTCATCAAGCGATTCATGGAACACATGGTCATTCCGCGGATCGATAATGTGTATAAGCGTGAGCGGGCAAAGGATGAACTGCCGCAGTCCGGATCAGGCAAGACGATCATGACAGCCGAGCCGAAATTTGTACCAGAGGAAGCCGCTGAGATTGCGCTTGCTCCGGCAGGAAGCTGCCGCGTGCGATTGGTCGACTGTGTGGGATATCTGGTCGACGGTGCGCTGGGCAGCATGGAAGAAGATGTACCGCGCATGGTCACCACCCCTTGGCGCGATCACCCTATCCCGATGGCAGAGGCAGCCGAGATCGGGACACGCAAGGTCATTGAGGATCATTCGACCATTGGACTCGTCATCACAACCGATGGATCATTTTCCGAGATCCCGCGTGAAAGCTATGCGGAGGTCGAGGGGCGTGTCATTCAGGAGCTGCAAGCCATAGGAAAGCCGTTCCTGACATTGGTCAATACAGTCGATCCCAACGGAGAAGAAGCCCTTGCTGTGTGCGCGCATTTGCAGGAGGCGTATGGCGTTTCCGCGATTCCGGTGAACTGTCTGGATCTGGACGAGCAAATGATGCGTACCATCCTGCGTGCAGTGCTGTATGAGTTTCCGGTACAGCAGATCTCGGTGGTGCTTCCGCGGTTCATTAGCATCCTGCCGCCCGAGCATGCCGTACAGAGCAGCGTGTATGACAGCCTGCGCAAAGGTGGACACACCGTCCACAAAATGAGAGATTTTGATACCATGCTGCACATTCTCGAGGAGAACGAATGGGTGGATGCTGTACGCATTGCAGATATGGATTTGGGAACCGGCTGTGCGCGTATTGTGGTTGATATCCCTACATCGGTATTCTATCAGATTGTCACGCAGCAGACAGGGATTCAGATGAAGGATGAAGCCGATCTTATCCCTGTTCTCACCAAGCTGTCTCAGATGGCAAAATCCTATGAGCGTATCGCAGGCGCACTGGAGCAGGCGCAGCGAACGGGCTACGGTGTTGTGATGCCCGAGCTGGAGGAGCTTTCCTTGGAGCCGCCGGAGATCATGAAACAGGGCGGACGCTATGGGGTAAAGCTATGTGCTTCGGCGGACTCCATTCATTTGATGAAGGCGCAGATCAAGGCCTCGATCACGCCGATCGTAGGTACGGAAAAGCAGTCGGAGGAACTGCTCAACTATCTGCTGGGGGAATTTGAGGGGGCACCGGAAAAAATCTGGCAGACCAATATTTTTGGAAAACCACTCTCGGCTTTGGTCGGTGAGGAATTGTCTGCCAAACTGGCACGCGTGCCAGAGGATGCGCGAGATAAGTTCCGCGAGACACTGGAACGGATCATCAACGAGAGCACAGGCGGTCTGATCTGTATCCTGTTATGACCTGGGAAATCAAGTTGGATCAGTGTACAGCAAATAACTTTACAGATAAAAGTTCTGATTTTCTGTAAATGATAGAAAAAATGGCGTGTTTTATTGATAAAATATAAAAATCCATTTAGAACACTCGGTCGCTGCGACAGCGTAAAGTATTTTGCTTTACGCTGTCGCGTTTTATGCCATGATGTAAAGTGCGTTGACTTGCGCTTGATTTTTTCTCCGGTTTGCGGTATCATAAGACACAAATGATTGAAAAAGAGGGACTGTGTGTGAACAAGCAAGTGTTTATTATCAATGGTCGAGGCGGCGTGGGAAAGGATACCATCTGCGATTGCCTTGCGCGATATTGTCGGGTACGGAATGTTTCTTCGATCACGCCGATCGCTGAGATCGCGCGTTTCGCCGGCTGGTCAGGTGAGAAGACACTGGCAGCACGCAGATTGCTTTCTCAGTTGAAAGAAGTTTTCACCGCATACAATGATCTGTCCTTTCGATATTGTATGGAGCAGTATGCAGCGTTCTGCGAGAGCGAAGAAGAAGTTCTCTTTCTCCATGTGCGTGAGCCAAAAGAGATTCAGCGTCTGCAAGAAGCGATCGGAAAAGAAAACTGCCGAACCTTACTCATTCGCCGTGCGGATAAGGATGCAGAGACCTATGGCAATCGCTCGGATGACGAAGTTGAGCAGATGACCTACGACCTGTATTTTCAGAATGAACCACCGCTTGAGACCCTTCCCGAACGCGTCTGGAACTTCTTTCAGGAACTATCATAAGATATAGGAAGTGGGTGAAAAGATGCTGAAAAAAATAATCATTTGGCTGCTTACCACAGCTGTGGTTATGGTGCTGTTTCCGTTTTTAGCAGTACGGTTTGGAAACAGCGATTCAGGTATGATGGTCAGTATGTTCCTGCTTTTGATTCTGAACCCGATCTGTTTTTTGGCAACGGGGATCTTTGCCGGACAACAGGCGCATAGATTGTGGAGTTTACCATTTTTGCTGGATGTTCTGTTTGCGATCAGTTTTGGGATCATTCTGCAAATGGATGTTTTATCCATGTGCATGTATATTGGGATCTATACAGCAGTCGCCTTCCTAAGTATGGCGGTGACTGTTGTAATCAAACACAAAGAACAGTAATCTTATTGATAAATATGGAAAAATACAGATAAAAGCCGCCGATTTCATTTGAGATCGGCGGCTTTTGCAATGAAAATGTAATATGGTAATGGAGAGCTGGCACGCCTTGAAAAGGAGAAGATCGGATCCATGAAAGACAGTATGCATATTTGTTCGATGGGCGGAATTTGCCCATTGTAGAGCGATATACTGAGCGTAGAAAAAACAGATCCACAGGCATTGCACAGACAAAGTCGGGGTCTGAAAACACAGACGAAGGAGGAACAGTAATTGCTCACACTTAGAAACTGGGTTCTGTCTGCCCCCGACGGGGCGGACAGGCTCATTGGATACGACGGCGAAAACCTTGCGCGGACGCTCGCCGTCTCCGTGGACGATCCGGCACGGTGGCAGTTCAAATTTGAACTGCGCTTTTCAGATGGCAAGGTCAATATCCTCGATGCATCCGTTCGTGGGAATATCGTTTCCAGCGAGCTCAAGGAAAGCTACCTTTCGGCGGCAGGTCCTTGTGAACTACAGGTGCGCGGCTTATCCGGTGGGCGCGAGATCAAGTCCAATGTGCTTGGTATGATGCTCTGCGAAAGCATCAATGCCGGCACGGAATTTTCCGCCCCAAGCGAATTTGAACAGCTGGAACACAACCTCACGAACATCAAGGAACAGGTGATCGCGGCGACCGGACAAGCGCAAGGTTCTGCCGAGCGAGCGGAGGCTGCCACACAGAAAGCGGAAGGCGCACAGCAGGGAGCGGAAGAAGCCGCCGGACGCGCAGAGACGGCGGCGACCAAAGCGGAAAGCTTCTCCAAAAATGCACCCAAGGTACAGGACGGAAATTGGTGGGTCTATAACCCTGCATCCGGCAAGTATGAGGACAGCGGCCAGAAGGCGCAGGGAGACAAAGGCGAACAAGGCGCACGCGGCGAAACCGGTTTGATCGGTCCGGCAGGACCACAGGGCGCGAGAGGCGAAGCTGGTCCGATCGGTCCGGCAGGACCGCAAGGCGAAAAAGGACAGCAGGGTGACCAAGGACCGAAAGGTGAGACCGGCAAGGGGCTTCGTATTCTGGGCAAGTACGAAAGTCTGGACG
>JAHHRO010000076.1 GCA_020025755.1 Butyricicoccus sp.
AAGCGACCGCTGCCAAGGCGGTCGCTTTTGCTATTTGTATTTGTCCTGTGCCGAGGGCGGATACAGGCTGTCAAAGTCATAATTTTTCATTAGAGAGCGCAGACGGCTGACAAGGGTAGAGACTGCGGCGTCGTCCAAGGGCGGATTGTCTGCCATATAATCAACCATATATCGATTGACCTCGCTGCGATAATGCACCATGTCGGTGTAATTGTCATAGTTTGTCGTCAATGCGTTTTGGTCGATGAAGCTGTAAAACCGTACATTTTCTTTGTCCTTGTAGCGGTTGGCTGTATCGTAGAGCAGGAACATCATGGCATCGATCTGCCCCTGACGGCGAATGCTGTCAAAATACAGCGTGGAATATGGCGGAAAATACAGATAGAAGGTAGTTTCCGGATGGCTGTCGATCCATTTATCTATGATCGCAAGGTTGGCGCGCAGATCTTTGTTGAAGATATGGCGGTCATACTGAAAGCCGATATCCTTTGGACGGCGATAAGAGGCGATGGCGACATCCAGCCCGTATCGGGTCTGCGGTGTTTCCCACATGAATGCGGTATCCAGATCGTTGTGTTTTCCGGTAAGGCTTGCAATCAGGGTGGCAGTGCAGGATTCCAGCAAGATATCTTTGTTGAGCAGATACTGTGCATCATTGAAGGGGTTAAAGTCGTAAAGATAGGCTGGGATCTCGTGAGGGTTCTTGGGATCAGCGGAGAGCAGGCGTGGGTCAAGGCTCCAATAGACACGCTTGATCTCGTGGGTCTCGTATGCGGTTTCCAGTGCGCGGTCGAAGTCGGAGAAAGTACCACCCGGATAGCTTACTTTGAGTGTTTTTCCACCAAAGCGTTCATCAAACCAGCTTGCACGGAAATTGGATGTAACGGAGGATCCGATACAGATAGAATCATACGCCTGATGTTTGATGAGTCCAGCGTTTTGGTAACGTTCATTGGTGTAGGTTGCCTCAATGCCTGCAAAGGGCAGATGATATTGGAAGGCAGGGTCAAGTATGAAAACAGTGATTGCGCTGAACAGCAGCAAGCTGACGACGGTTCCAACTATTTGGAGCACATATTTTTTGTACAAATAAGACCCTCCTTAGAAATTAAAATACAGAAATGTGTGAATACCAGTAAAAGAAAGGATGCTCCAAACCAACAGGATGGTAGAAATGGTGAACTGTAGAGTCGATGGCTGGAAGACATCTGTTTTCACGGTACGGTCAAGTGCATTGCGCGGCATCAGGCAAAGAAGAAGCGCAAGCACGAGGAAAAAGATCGTAGCGGTCAGACCGAGGGTCTCGCTTTGCAGGCGCAGGATCTGATTGACGACCTTTGCCTCTGTGACCATAAAACAGGAGTAGAAGTCGTAGGGGAGCGGCGTCCATGTGCCAGAGAACAGACGGGAGAAGAACTGAAATGTGGCAGAAAGATTGGGTGCACGGAAAAATACCCATGCAAAATTCACGAATGAGAAGGTCAGAAGCCAGCCGATCGGTTTGGGCAGACGCTTTTCTGTATAACGGTCGCGAATTTTTGTCAGCGTGAGTGCAAGCCCGTGCAGACCGCCCCAGAGAATGAATGTCCAGCTTGCGCCATGCCACAGACCGGAAACCAGAAAGACGATCATAGTATTGATACAGGTGCGTGCAAAGTCCCTGTGTGAGCCGCCGAGAGGGATATATAGATACTGCGTGAAAAAGCGCGTCATGGTCATATGCCAGCGTTTCCAAAACTCTGCAATGGAGCAGGCGCGATAGGGGGAATCAAAGTTCTGCGGCAGGTCAATGCCGATCATTTTGGTCACACCGGAAGCGATATCGCAGTAGCCGGAGAAGTCAAAGTATAGCTGAAACGTATAGGCAAGCATAGCAACAAAAGCGGTAGAACTGTTCAGCGTGGATACCGTTCCCCATGCGATATTGACGGCTTGTCCAAAGATATCTGCAAGCAGAACTTTTTTTGCAAGACCATATCCGACCAGCGTCAAGCCGCGTGCAATGTTTTCCCAGTTTACGGTATGACAAGCCGGATCGCGCAGTTGTGGGATGATTTCACTGTGAAATGCGATCGGACCGCTCATGACATAGGGAAAGAAAGAGACGAACAGTGCATATTCTGAAAGCGCGTAGGGTTCGGCTTTGCCGCGGTAGGCATCAATGAGATATGCGACCTGTTGGAAGGTAAAAAAGCTGATGCCCAGAGGGAGCAGCAGGGAAAGTGGGGTGAATTTGGAGCCGGTGAGCAGGGTGACATTTTGTAAGATGAAGTTTGCGTATTTTAACAGACCGAGCGTGCCAAGGTTCAGGAGCAATCCAAGTGTCAGCCAGCCTTTTTTTTGTGTTTGTGTGAGTTTTCGCCCGATCCACCAGTTCACAAGTGTGCTGATGAGGAGAACGGGGAGACCGGAAAGGTCATTGGCTGCATAAAACCACAGGGACATGGCAAGCAGGAACAATGGCGCAGAGCGAGCCGAACTGACATACCAGCCGATCACACAGAGCGGCAGAAAGAGCAGCATGAATAAATAAGAGTTGAATAGCATGATATCCTCCCATACATGCAGTATAATCAGAGTCACAAAAAAGCGCGGAAGATATAAGCGGCGATAGGACAGAGCAAATATAAAAAAATATATTTTTTTCGCGAAAAAGGGGAAAAGCCAGCCGGAATCTTGCACGTTTGGAATCATTATAGCATAAAAAAGAGATGCATGGTAGAAAAAATCTGGGTTTTTCGGTGTGAAATGTTATAAAGGATATGAATAAATATTCATAAAAATATTTTGTTTCAAATTGAAAATCATAGATTCTGTATAAAATGACGGTTTTTTGAAGAAAATAGTGCAAAAAAATGTTGCTTTATTGGGGAGAGTTTTTTAAAAAGCGGTTGCAATTTATGTAAAACAGTGTATAATAATACTCAATCAAGGTTTATGATATGTTTTGGAGGACAAGAAAATGGGCATGAAGAAAAAAATGGCAGGTCTCATGGCTCTGTCTATGATGGCATTTGGTGTAATGGCTGGCTGCGGCAGTGCGCAGAATAGCAGCACACAGGATGGCGGCGCACCGGCTGAGGGCGGTACCCTGCGCATGGGAACCAACGCAACCTTCCCACCCTACGAATCAGTAGATGAGAACAACAAGGTCGTAGGTATTGATGCAGATATTGCACAGGTGATCGCAGATAAGCTCAATATGGAGCTTGAGATCATCAACATGGAATTTGATGCGCTGATTCCGGCACTGGGCGCAGGACAGATCGATTTTGCAATGGCTGGCATGACTGCAAAACCGGAGCGTGCAGAGCAGGTGGACTTCAGCACTTCCTATACAACCGGTATTCAGGTGATCATCGTGCAGGAAGGCTCTGATATCACAACAGTAGAGGATCTCAAGAGTAAGAAGGTCGGCGTACAGACGGGAACCACTGGTGATGAGTATTGTTCAGATGATTTGGGAGAGGATCATGTACAGCGTTTTGAATCGGGTATCGTTGCAACACAGGCACTGGTAAATGGTCAGATCGACGCAGTTGTAATCGACAATGAACCAGCAAAGGCTTATGTGGAAGCAAATGAAGGCCTCAAGATCCTCGATACCCAGTATGCAGTCGAGGACTATGCAGCAGCAATTGCAAAGGGAAACACCGAAATGTATGACAAGATCAATGGGGTACTGGAAGAACTCAAGGCTGATGGTACCATTGACAAGATCATTGCAGAGTATATCCACGAGTAAAAAACGATCAAACAGGGGAACGAAACAAGGGGACGGCGGATGCCGCCCCTTGACCTTGTTTTGGTATGAAGATGAGCGTATAAAGGGAGGTATATTGTTGTGCCGGTTATGAAGTTTGCCGACTGGCTGAATGCAATGCCAGATTGGATCGCGGGTCTGCCGCAGGGCATGCAAAGATTTATTTATGAAATTTTCCAAACCTTCGTGTTCGAGGATCGTTGGAACACGTTCTTTCTCAGCGGACTGAAAACGACCTTTATCATTGCGGTCGGCGCGCTGATCCTTGGCATTATTCTCGGTGTGTTGGTTGCGGTCGTGCGTTCCGCGCATGATTCCAGACGCACCAAGCCGCCATTCCTGCTCCGGCTGGCAAATGGCGTCTGCAAGCTGTATCTGACCATCATCCGCGGTACACCGGTCATGGTACAGCTGCTCATTATGGGCTATGTTATCATGGTGCCCAAACTAGGCTCCATTGAAACGATCTGGTGCGCGATCATTACATTTGGTATCAACTCGGGTGCGTATGTAGCGGAGATCGTGCGCTCGGGCATCATGGCAGTCGATCATGGGCAGATGGAGGCAGGCCGTTCGCTGGGTCTGAGTTATGTGCAGACCATGCGCTATATCATTGTGCCGCAGGCGATCAAAAATATCCTGCCTGCCCTCGGCAACGAGATGATTACATTGGTCAAGGAGACCTCGGTCGTTATGGTCATCTCCGTACAGGATCTGACACAGGCGGCAAAGGTCATTGTGACAAAAACCTATAATGCCATCGTGCCCTATGTGAGCTTGGCGATCCTGTATCTCATCATTATCCTGATCATGACCAAGCTGCTTGCAATTTTCGAGAGGAGGCTGCGTGAAAGTGATCGACGTTAAAAATCTGGAAAAATCCTATGGGGATCACAAGGTGCTCAAGGGTGTCAACGAACATATCGAAAAGGGAGAAAAGGTCGTTATCATTGGACCGTCCGGTTCGGGTAAGTCCACCTTCCTGCGCTGCCTGAATCTGCTGGAGCAGCCCACGGGCGGCAGCATTACCTTTGAGGGTGTGGATATTACCGACCCTAAGAACGATATCAATAAAATGCGGCAAAAGATGGGTATGGTGTTCCAGCAGTTCAATCTGTTCCCACACCTGACCGTGCGCGAAAACATCAAGCTGGCACCGATCAAACTCGGACTCATGACGGCGGAGGAAGCCGATCGACGTGCACTGGAACTGCTGGCGCGTGTTGGTCTGCCGGACAAAGCGGATGCATATCCAAAGCAGCTTTCGGGCGGACAGCAGCAGCGTATCGCGATCGCGCGTGCGCTGGCAATGAATCCGGATGTTCTGCTGTTTGATGAGCCCACCTCTGCGCTGGATCCTGAAATGGTTGGTGAAGTTCTGAATCTCATGAAGGAGCTGGCAGATGAAGGCATGACCATGGTGGTTGTGACACACGAAATGGGCTTTGCGCGTTCTGTAGCGACCCGTGTGCTGTTTATGGATGGCGGCGTTGTGGCGGAGCAGAACGATCCGGAAACCTTCTTTACAAATCCACAGCACCCAAGACTCAAGGAGTTTCTCTCGCAGGTATTGTAATAAAAAACCCGAAAGCCTAGCTTTCGGGTTGAGGCTGTCGAAAAACTTCGACAGCCTTTCTAGGGGAATCCAATCCCCCTA
>JAHHRO010000077.1 GCA_020025755.1 Butyricicoccus sp.
AAGCAAATCTCTTTTAGCAGAAAAGAAAATCATACGGATTTCTCAAATTCACGTTGTCGAAATAGAAAAGAGATGGACTCGGTTTCCATGTACTGCATGGGAGTGGTTGACAGGACTGGCAGCATTGGGTATACTTTTCATATAGATATGAAAAATATGAACTGCGGAGGGAAGTATATGACGATGCCAGAGGGAAAACACATATTCGGCACGGTAAAGGTGGGAGAGCGCGGACAGATCGTGATCCCAAAGGAAGCGCGTGAGCTTTTCAACATCCAAGCCGGAGACACCCTGATCGTACTGGGCGATGAGGCACAGGGACTTGCGGTGGTCAAAGCCGATGTCATGCAGGAGGTCGCAGTCAAGGTTTTACAGGGACTGGGACAACTGAGGGAGGTACTGGACGATGAACATGAGTGAAACGAATTTTCCGTTTTTGGAGGAGGACTGCCTGCAAAGATTTGGCGCAGAACAGGGGCATGCCATATTTCAAAGTACATCATGGCTGTATGCCAAGCTGTTGGAAAACACAGACGACCGCGGCAGTGCCGCCATTCGGGAGCACCTCAAAACCAATCTGCTGCCGCCAATGGCATATTATAAAGTCCTGCGTGTGGAGGGATTCGAGCAGGAGGAAGCCTTGGAGCTTGTACGCGCAGAGACACACAAAGCCGCAGAGCACAAAAAAGAGGAGCTGCACAAGCTTGCAGATCGCTCCTTTGCATATACCCTGTTCCGCATGGGGATACGCAAGCATATGAAGAAGAAATTTCCGCGCGAGGGATGGAAAACAGAGTGGGTCAAAAGCAATCAGCAGGAGATCCATTTCGATCTGCACAGCTGCCTTTATTGGGATGTGACAAATGCCAACGGCTGTCCGGAGCTGTGTGCCGTATACTGCGAAAACGATGGGATCGCTTTTTCCGGCTTGCTTCCGCAAATCCGCTTTACGCGCAGCGGTACGATCGCAGGTGGTGCTTCATGCTGTGATTTCCATTTTGCGAAAGGTAAAGAATAAGAAAAGCAGGCGTGCGGCTTGGGTCTCCCCCCCAGTCACAATGACGCAGACCGTGAGGCACAACGAAAAACCATACAACATACAGCCATAAAAAGAAAAGAGACCGGAAAAAAACCTTGCATAAATTTTGGGGAGAGCAAGCGCGTAAAATGGGAAAAACCAACAAAAACGGTTGGTTTTTCGGAGGATTTTTCAGAGACAAAACTGTTAAAAATATATCAAAATGGTATATTTTGCATTTTGTTTTCAATTCCCCTTGATTTTCTGATTTTTTCCAGTTATAATGACCATAAAACGGAGGATAACATGATGCAGCAATATGGATACATTGGCACTTATACAACTGGACGCAGCGAGGGAATCTATCGCTTTCGCTTCGATACACAGACGGGGATGCTCTCGGACAGAGAACTGTTCACTGCCGCATGCAATCCCAAAACTGTGACACGTCGCGGCAATATCCTTGCGTCTGCCATCGAGATCGATGGCAAGTGTGGCGCGGCACTCTGGGACACACGCCATATAGGGGATGCCCCCCTCTCGGTATGCTGTGAGGAAAAGCAGACCCCATGCCACTTGCGCTTTTGTGGCTCCAGCCTGCTTGCAGCAAACTATCATGAGGGCTTTTTTACCGTTTATCGCATGAACAACCATCAGTTATCCAGTGCAAAACGGATCACATGCGGTGATATGGCAGGCTGCCATCAGTCGATTGGGCGGCATGGCTATATGCTCGTGCCCTGCTTGGAGCAAGATCAGGTACGCGTCTTTGACCGCAAGTTTTCTCCGCGCGGCGTGATCCTGTTCCCACAGGGGAGCGGCCCGCGCCACGGCTTGTTCCATCCCAAGGATCATACGCTCTGGATGGTGACTGAGCGCAGCCATGAACTCTATCACTACACCTTCACGCATACCCAATTTGAGCAGATCGGCGTGACGCAGATCCTCGATTGGGAGCATCCGCAGTTTGCGGCGTCTACAACGGCTGCCATTCGCGTATCGCCGGACGGCAGGTTCCTTTACGTCTCCACACGAGGCGCGGATGTGATGAGTGTATTTGCGCTGGACGAGAACGGCGCACGGCGCATCCAACAGATCCCCTGCGGCGGCAAGCATCCGCGTGATGTGATTCTCTCTGAAGATGGACGTTTCCTGCTTGTGCTGTGCCGCGACTCCGATGACCTGTTTTCCATCGCACGCGATGAGGAAAGCGGTTTGCTGGGAGAGACGGTTTCCCACCTCACCATTCCGGAGGGCAGCTCGATCTGTTTGTAAAAAACGCTTTTACAGAAACACTTTATTTTCTTTATCGAACAGGAGGCTTTTTTGAATATGACACAGAAATGTACGATCGGCGTGGTAGGTCTGTCCGTAATGGGACGCGGCCTTGCGCGCAATATGGCAGACCACGGCTTTCAGGTGGCAGGCTTCAACCGCAATCCGGATGTGACACGCGCTGTCATGGAGGAGGAGCCGAACCAGAACCTGCACCCTGTCTTTTCGCTCACTGAATTGATGGAGGTGCTGGAAAAGCCGCGCCGTATCCTGCTTATGATCAAGGCAGGTGATCCGGTCGATCAGATGATCGATCAGCTCATTCCGCTTATGGAGGAGGGTGACATCATCCTCGATGGCGGCAACTCCTTCTTTGCCGATACCCGCCGCCGCACGGAAAAGCTCGCGGCACATAAGATGCATTATTTTGGCGTGGGTGTTTCCGGCGGCGAGACCGGTGCACGCTTTGGCCCTGCGATCATGCCGGGCGGACACAAGGAAAATTATGCCTTCATCCAGCCTGTGCTGGAAGCCATTGCGGCAAAGGCGGAGGACGGCGCACCCTGCTGTGCTTATATGGGACCTGATGGTGCAGGTCACTTTGTAAAGATGGTGCACAACGGTATTGAGTATGCGGATATGCAGCTGATCGCGGAAAGCTATCTTGCCCTCAAGACCATCGGCGGCTTCTCCAATGCAGAACTTGCAGATATCTTTGCCGAGTGGAACAAGGGGGAACTCCGCAGCTACCTGATCGGTATCACCGCCGAGGTACTGCGTGAAAAGGACGATCTGACCCCTGCCGATCTTGTCGATCAAATCGAGGATGCGGCACAGCAGAAGGGCACTGGACGCTGGACCAGCATCGAATCTCTCGAGCAGGGCGTGAACCTCTCTATGATCACGGGCGCGGTTTACGCGCGTATCCTGTCTGCTCGTCTGGCTGAACGCCAGCAGGCAAACTTGGGTACACCGGCAGTACAGACTGCCACAGACCGCGCGGCATTTGCCGAGACCGTTCGTCAGGGACTGTATATCGGTAAGATCGCGGCGTATGCGCAGGGCTTTGCACTCATGCGTGATGCTTCCACAACCTATGCATGGGACTTGGATCTGGGCAAGATCGCTTCCATCTTCCGTGCAGGCTGCATCATTCAGGCGGCATTCTTGGGCGATATTACGGCAGCGTTTGGCAGAAATGCAGGATTGCAGAACCTGCTGCTCGATCCGGTGTTTGCCGAGCGCGTGCGAGAAGGTCATACGGCACTGCGTCAAGTGGTTGCACAGGGCGTTCTGTGCGGTGTGCCCATGCCTGTTCTGTCCAGCGCGGTCTCCTATCTGGACGGCTATCGCGGTGCGCCGGTTGGTGCAAACCTGATTCAGGCGCAGCGTGACTATTTTGGTGCGCATACCTATCATCGCGTCGACCGCGAGGGTGTGTTCCATCATGAATGGGGGCGATCTGATGCGTGAGCGTCCAACCATCACGATTTTTGGCGGCACAGGGGATCTGACGTTCCGCAAGCTGCTGCCTGCACTCTATAACCGTACTCTGTCCGGTACTGCACCTGAGGGACAGAACATCATCATCATTGGCCGCCGCGACTATACGGACGAGACCTACCGCGAGCGGGCGAGAGAGTGGGTGCGCAAGTTTGCGCGTCTGCCTTACCGCGATGAGACCTTCGATACCTTCGCAGAGAGCATCCACTATTTCCAGATGGATTTCACCGACCCTGCCACCTATCCGCTTCTGGAAGCTTACCTCAATGAGAGAGGGATTCAGTCCTGCGTGTTCTATTTTGCGGTTGCACCGCGCTTTTTCCGTACGATCGCAGACGGACTGTTCCAGATCGGACATGCACACGGCAGTAAGGTGATCCTTGAGAAGCCGTTTGGCGAAACGTTGGAGGATGCGCACGACCTCAACAAGCGGCTTGAGGAGGTCTTTACACCGGAAAATATTTACCGTATCGACCACTATCTCGGCAAGGAAATGATACGCAATATCCAGACCATCCGCTTCACCAACCCCATCTTTGCCGATGCTTGGGATGCACAGCACATCGAGTGCATCCAGATTTGTGCAATGGAGGATGTGGGTGTAGAGACGCGCGGCGGCTATTATGACCACAGCGGTGCAATGCGTGACATGGTGCAGAACCATCTGTTCCAGATCCTGTCTATTCTTGCAATGGAGCGTCCGTCCGAATTTACGCCGGAAGCGATGCACACGGAACAACTCAAGGTTTTGCGTGCGCTTCGTCTGCCAGATCCGCAGGATATTGGTGAGAGCATGGTACTGGGACAGTATGCAGGCTACCGAGATGAGCCGAACGTGTCTCCGGACTCCAAGACTCCGACCTATGCCGCGCTCAAACTGTTTGTAGACAATCCGCGCTGGAAGGGTACGCCATTCTATATCCGCACAGGAAAGAAGCTGGGACGGCGTGAGATGGAAGTTGCAGTTGTGTTCCGCGCACCGTCTCCCGAGATTCCGCCGGCTGTTCTGCTGGTCAAGTTCCAGCCGACTGAGGGCGTATATTTGCAGTTCAATATCAAGCGTCCGGGCGATTTTGACGAGATCATACCTGCAAAGATGGATTTCTGCCAGAGCTGCTCGATTGCAAACCGCATCAATACACCGGAGGCGTATGAACGTCTGCTGACGGCCTGCTTCCATGATGAGCGTGCATGGTTCTCCCAGTGGGATCAGATCGAGACCAGCTGGAAGTTCGTGGATGCGATCGAACAGGCGTATGGGGATCGCATGCCGGACACTTACACGCCGGACACTCCGGGCCCGAAGGAATCGGATGAAATGCTCGCAAAGGCAGGGCATAGCTGGTTCGTTGAGCCGGAGATCGAGTTTTGATAGAAAAACTTAATAGAAGAATGAAAAGCACGGAGAAAAACGCCGTGCTTTTCGTTATTTTTAATAGAAAGATAAATAAGTCAAAATATATCAAGCAAAGAAAAAGAACGGCACAATGCCGTTCTTTGAGGCTGTCGAAAAACTTCGACAGCCTTTCCATGGGGATCCAATCCCCCTGGATACAGAGCCGGTTCCCGTAGAAACCGGCTCTGATACCCCCGGTTTCGCGCCCGATGGCGCGGGTC
>JAHHRO010000078.1 GCA_020025755.1 Butyricicoccus sp.
TCGGCTCGTTCCAGATGCGGTAGAGCGGCAAATCAAAAGAACCACCTGAAATCTTTCATCGGAAACGGAAAGATGATTTCCAGTCCTGTATGTGTAATAACGTAGAAAATGTTTTTGGTTTGAAGAAAAAAATGATTTCCAAAAAAGGCTTCATAAATTCCGCCTGTGGCGGAGTTCATACTTTCACACTCTCTGGGGCATTGCCATTGTTCATCTGATGGAAGGGAGTGTTGGATTCACAAGGATAAGAACCGTAAGGTTCTATTCCTTGTGTCTCCGTCGCGAGACCGCGACACGTTACTCTTTGCTTCCAAGCAAATTCTTTTAGCAGAAAGAAAAATCCTACGGACGTTCCAAAAACATCTCCCCTTACTTCTGGGAGCAAATCATTTCGCTGAAATGAAAACCGGACGGATTCCCTTTGTTTTTCAAAAACTTTTTACCAAAAAATGAAAAAAACTGCGGATTCCCAATTCCTCCGCAGTTTCTTCAAACAAATGCTTTCC
Source organism: Butyricicoccus sp. (assembly GCA_020025755.1). GTDB lineage: Bacteria > Bacillota > Clostridia > Oscillospirales > Butyricicoccaceae > Butyricicoccus. The sequence goes on from JAHHRO010000078.1 coordinate 507, forward strand.
AATCTATAACTCATTGATGGCGTCCGTGATCGCCATACGGCATACTCTTTTTGCAGGCATGAGCGGCGCAAGCAGTGCTGTCAGCACAAGCAGCACCAAAATACCACCGATCGTACCCAAAGGGATCTGCCACGCCACACCCCAATAGTTTGTAATCATGCCGGTATAGAGAACATAATGCAGGGGCAGCCCCAGCACACAGCCTGTAAGCAGACCGAGAACCGTATAGGCAGCTGCCTCCACCGCGATCATTTTCCCCAGCTGTCTGCCCTCCATCCCCACGGCGCGCATCGCGCCATACTGCCGCAGCCGCGCAGATACACTCATGGAAATGCTGTTCATGGTATGGATCATGCTTATGAGCACAATGATCGCCAGAAAACCGTAGACAAACAGGCAGAACATAAAATAGGTATTCTGTGTATCCCGATTCTGTGTCATCCGATCATAAAACCCCAGCCGTTCCCCTGCCAGTGCATGCAGATTACGGATCTCCTGCGTAGATACATTTTTATGCAGCTGTACATCAAGAACCGCATAGCGATCTTGCCCCGTGATTGCCTGAAACATACGCTCCGAGCAGATAACAGTTGGGTGATCGGTGGTATCAAAGGGGCTGTCCTGCAAAACGCCAGCTACGCGGAGCGTGGTGTCCGCAAGCTCGATCGTATCCCCGACCTGTAAGGTATTGCTCTTGTCAAAAACAGTCAGCACACCCTCCCCCGCTCGAATGGCGTCCAGATCGCCTGCGATCACATCCCCCTCCGCCCATTGGAACTGTTGTTCCTCATAGGAAATCAAGTCGATCTGCCCTTGTTTGCCCTGATATACGGCTGGCAGAGTCTTGTACATACGTCCAAATACGCGCCGGACATAGGGACGGCTTTCCACTTCTCTTGCAAATCCCTTTTCGATCTCGCACTGATTCTGTGCACTCATATAGAACACATCAGGTGCCCACGGCTTTAAAGGAGTGGCTGCCATGTGCACCCATTGCACCAAAACGGAAAAGCTCAGGATCATGAGAATACTGAGTGCGAAAGAACCAGTCATCAGAATCAAATTCTTGGGCGATGATATCGCATGATGCAGCCCCAGTCTGGTCTCGATACGCAGAAAGTTTCCCTTGATGGGATGCATGGTCTGTTTCGTCTGTGAAAGATTTCCCGTCACGGCAGCGGCTGGAGAAACTCCTGCCGCCCGTCTTGCCGGTGCGATCGCGGATAACAGCACAGTCAAAACACCGACCACAATCCCACTCACGATTCCGATGGTACTGACCCCAAACAGGGGGATCTCGGCAAACTCTGCCCCTGCCCCAAATCGAAGCAGGGCACAGAGCAGCCATGTACACAGAACCCCAATGCCAACACCGATCGGAATTGCCGTCTTGCACCAATAGAGTGCCTCCAACCGCACGATCTTCATGACCTGTGCGCGGCTTGCCCCAATGCAGCGGAGCATCCCGAAAAACTGGGTGCGCTCGGCGGTGCGGCTGTTGAGACTACCTGCGATCATAAAAACACCGGCGGTCAGCACCAGCACAAACAGGACACCTGCCACCATGTATAACCCCATGACATAAGAATCGCTGCTGAATCCTATCAGCCCCAGCAGGGCGGTGTTTTCCGACAGGGTCTCATCGGTCAAACCGTAGTCCGCACGCAGAGCCGCGATCTCTCGCCGCAGATTCAGCCCCTCAGCAAACCGGACATAGCAGACAGGGGCAAGTGTCTTCCCCTGTGCCTGTGCCAGTGTCTCAAAGGATGCCCAATTCAAAAAAGCACCCACGATATCGGCATTTGACGATATGGTCACATCGCCGCCGAACCCTGAGATCGTATAGGTGCGTGTACCAGACGAAGTCTGCAAGGTGACGCGATCGAGGGTGCGCACAGAAAGCAGTTCCTTTGTTCGGTTGGACAGCAGGATCTCATCTTCCTTCTCAGGATACCGCCCCTCGGTCAGATCCGGATAGATCTCTGTCAGGATCGCGGCATCTCCGCCTGCAATGACGCTGGTTTTCCCCTCGATGGTACATGCGTCTGTGAGGTCAAAATTCAGCACATCATAGCGAGAGACTGCCACTACGCCCTTCCTCTGTGCAATCTGCGCAATTTGTTCCGCGGTCGGTTCCTTGAGCATGACATGCCAGCTTCCATGCTTCTCGATCATGCGTGTTTTTTCCATACGGATCGCCATATCTGCCATACTGAAAATGGTCGTCACCAGCAGCACGGAAATGATGATGCACAGCAGCGTCATACGATTTTGCCGTTTTCGCACCTTGGCAGAGATCGGGATGAGACTCAAATAGCTTTTCATTCCCGACACCTCCCGAAATCAGACAGCACTCCGTCCGATACCTGCAAAATGCGGTCAGCGGTCTGGGCAATGCTCCGGCTGTGCGTGATCATCAAGATGGTCTGCTCATATTTGCGCGAGGCTTCTCTGAGCAGGGTAATGACTTCACTGCTGTTCTGGGTGTCCAGATTTCCGGTCGGCTCGTCCGCCAGAATGAGTGCCGGACGAGTCATGAGCGCGCGCCCAATGGCTGCACGCTGCTGCTGACCGCCGGAAAGCTGGCTGGGCAGATGATGCCGGCGTTCGGTCAGGTTGAGCACCATCAGCAATTCCTCCAAATAGGCGGCATCGGGCTTTTGGTCGTCCAGCAGAACGGGAAACACCATATTCTGTTCCACGGTCAGTTCTGGGATCAAGTTGAAACTCTGAAAGATAAAGCCGATATTGCGGCGGCGGAAAATGGTCAGCTTACGCTCATGCATGGAAAAAATATCCTTGCCATCGAGCAGCACCCTGCCATCTGTTGGGGTATCCAGTCCGCCGATCAGATTGAGCAGGGTGCTCTTGCCGGAACCGGACTCTCCCACCACGGCGACAAACTCCCCTTTGGGAACGGAAAACGACACGTCCCTGAGCGCATGGACGGCGGCCTCTCCGCTTCCGTAGGTCTTGGAAACATGCTGAACTTGTAGTAGATCCATTTGATCTGCACCTCTATTTCTTTGGGATAAGGAAAGCATATCACCGAAATCCTACTGCAAGCTAACACCCAGCCTACAATTTTGTAGGAATCAGGAAATTCAGGATAAAGGTGGTCCCGATCTTCGGCTCACTCTCTACCTCGATCGTGCCGCTGTGCGCCTCCACGATTTTTTTGGTCAGGGGCAGCCCCAGCCCGATCCCCTGCGTATCCTTGGAAAAGCGGCTGCGGTAAAATCGCTTGAAAATATGGGGCAGATCCTCATGGGCAATGCCTGCGCCGTTGTCGCGTACCACGATCTGCACCATAGCGGAAAAGACGCGCCATGTGATCTCAATGGAATCCCCTGCCTTGGTGTGATCGAGTGCATTCTTAACGAGGTTACCCACCGCCTCTGTGAGCCATACACGGTCACAGATCATCTGCGTCTCGGTGCTTCCATGCAAAGAAAGCCGCTTGCCCTCCTGCGCGGCGCGGAAGCGGAAATGCTGCTCCACTTCGCCCATCAACTCCGCGATATTTTGGGGCGTGCGCTCGATCACGACCGTTCCGGCGTCCAGCTTGGTCAGCTTGAGCAGATTTTGTATCAACGTATTGATGCGATCCAGCTCCCACTCGGAACGTGCCGTAAACTCCTGTACGGTTTCCTTCTGGTCGGGATCGTCCTGTAAAATGCCATTGTAGATGTTAAGCGCGGCAAGCGGTGTTCTAAGCTGATGGGAAATATCTGCAATGGTATCCTTCATGAACTGTCTGCCGCGGCTCTCGTTTTCCGCATGTGCATGCAGGACGCTGGCAAGTGTGTTGACCTCATGGAACAGGCGGTATAGTTCGCCCTCCTCATCGCACTCCAGCCGCACATCATGATTTCCTGCAAGATAGGTCTGGATCTGAGCAATCGCCTGCGCCATTATCCGATGCTGTTCCTGAAAATACCGATAGAGCAGGATAAGGACGCTCGTGCCCATAAGGAGCAGCAACGCGAAGATACAAACCGCCGCATATTGGATATGCAGGGCAAGCAAAAGCGCACTGCCCAGCACCGCGCCGACAATCCATGCGAGCACCCGACAAAACAGGCGTTTGCTTTGTGGTTCTGTAAAGGGTCTCATGTCCCATCTGCTTCCTTCCATTTGTAGCCCATGCCACGCACGGTCACGATTTTTTGAGGAGACGCAGGATCGTCCTCGATCTTGGTGCGCAGTCTGCGGATATAGACGGTCAAGGCACTGCTGTCGATGTAATTTTCTGCGCGATCCCAAAGCACTGCGAGGATCTGCTCCCCTGAAAGGACGATGTTGGGGTGCTCCATGAACAGGCAAAGCAGCTTGTATTCGCTCGCGGTCAACTCCAGCCGCGTCTCGCCCTTGTAGACCTCTCGTCTGAGCCGATCGACCCGAATCCCATTGGAGACATGCTCTGCGGCGTCATTTTGGAAATTTTCACTGCGGCGCAGCAGCGCATGGACACGGGATAGGAAAATAGAGAGTTTAAAGGGTTTTGTGATATAATCGTCAGCCCCCAGATCCAGCCCCATAATGATATCGGTTTCCTCGTCAGCGGCAGTGAGGAAAATCATGGGTACTTTGGAGGTCTGCCGGATGAGCCGGCACAGATCGAAGCCTGAGCCATCGGGCAAGGACACATCCAAAATGACGAGATCATAGGGCTGTTTTTGCCAAAGCTGTTCCGCCTCTGTGCTGGTGCGAGCGATCTCAAGCGCGTACCCCTGCTTTTTGAGGGCAAAGGACAGCCCTCCGATCAGGCTCAGGTCGTCCTCCACCAAAAAGAT
>JAHHRO010000008.1 GCA_020025755.1 Butyricicoccus sp.
TAAGTCGCTTTGCTCCAATAAAAAACAGCGAAAAGCCTTTTTCTACAAGCTGAGAGGACTGCTGGAAGGCAGCCCTCTTTTTGTATACGGAAATCAATTTTTAAAGATCTGCATATTGCTGAAAGGTCTGCTTCCAAAAGCAAGGCGGTGTTGGGCTTATCGTGAAATTCAAAGTGGGGTAACTCATTTGTTTGCCCGATCTGCGAAGCATCTTTTTTACAATCCCGTCATGAACGCTCGCGCGAGCGTCAGCGGCGAAAAGGGAAAACGGGAAGATTTGTCGAATTGATTTGTATGCTTTTTGTACGTTTTATATTGACAGATGGGATGAAATATAGCAAAATAATGAAAACTGGATTGTTTCTGAGATGGAGGAGCTCATATGAGAATAAAGAAAAGAACGATCATTTTTGCAATGGCGGCGATGCTTACCGTTTTGCTGTTGAATGGATGCGGAAAAGATAGAGATCCGTCCCAAACAGATGGAGCAGGAAAGACACAGACGACCGAGCAGGGGAGCGATGCAGCTGCTCCGAACGAAACAGAGGAGGAGAAAATAGCACGGCTGGAAACGGAGCTTACAGAGCTGGGCAGCATCGAAAAGGCTGAGATCACGAAGGAACGCTCTGGCTATCGCGTGACGATCACCCTGCAAGAGGGAAAGTATAATATGGATGAGGAGCTTCGGGATGTCATCATCACCAAGCTGACGACTTCATACGAGGATCTGAAAGATGATGAGATCGAAATAGAAGTACAGGAACGCGAAGAAAATTAAGATTTTTTATGCATCAGAAAAACCGACGTTTGAACAGCGTCGGTTTTTTGCTTCCACATACAGCATGGGCGTTGTGTTTTACAGAAAAAACTGCTATACTAAGGCTATCAAGCAGGCATTCCTGTTTGCATACAGATCGAGAGAAAACGGGGGTGCTGTATATGTATCAGCCGCTTGCGGATCGGATCCGTCCGCAGAAATTGGAGGATGTGGTCGGTCAGCGCGATCTATTGGGAGAAAACGGTGTGCTGCATCGCATCGTGGACAGCGGTAATATCCCAAATATGATCTTCTATGGACCATCGGGCATTGGAAAGACGACAGTTGCTTCCATCATTGCACGCAGAACTAGTCGAAAACTCTATCATTTGAATGCGACCAATGCATCGATCAATGATATCAAGGGCATCGTAGAGGAACTCGATACGTTTCTCGCGCCCAATGGTGCGCTCGTATATCTGGATGAGATCCAGTATTTCAATAAAAAACAGCAGCAAAGTCTGCTGGAGTTCATTGAAGATGGACGCATTACGCTCATTGCATCTACGACGGAAAATCCGTATTTTTATATCTACAACGCGGTTTTGAGTCGTTGTACCGTGTTTGAGTTCCGACCCGTTGAACCGGCTGAGGTCGAGCGAGCGGTCAGGCGTGCGTTCGATATCGCCCTTGCAGGAAGAACAGTCACGGTCACGCCCGAGGCAATCACAGCCATTGCTTTTGGGTGCGGTGGAGACGTGCGCAAAGCGATGAATGGCGTGGAGCTTGCAAGTGCAGGTGCTTTGGATGGTGAGACCATAACCGAAGAAAAAGCAAAGCAGGTTGCCCAGCGTTCCAATATGCGCTATGACCGTGATGGGGACAGTCACTATGATGTGCTTTCCGCGTTTCAAAAATCCATTCGTGGATCAGATCCGGATGCGGGGCTGCACTATCTCGCGCGGCTTTTGGAGGCAGGAGACATGATCTCTGCGGCGCGGCGTATGCTCGTCATTGCCAGCGAGGATATCGGATTGGCGCATCCGCAGTGCGCCGCGATCGTTAAAGCGTGCGTGGACAGCGCGTTCCAGCTTGGGATGCCTGAGGCAAGGATCCCGCTTGCACAGGCTGTGATCCTGATGGCAACTGCGCCCAAGTCCAACTCTGCGATCCGTGGGATCGATGCCGCACTTGCGGATATCAGACAGCATGGAGCAGGCGATATCCCCGATTCCCTGCGCGACTGCCACTATGGCGGTGCGCAGAAAATGGGACACGGCAAGGGATATCTGTATTCCCATGATTATCCGGATCACTGGGTACAGCAGCAATTCTTGCCCGAACATCTGGCAGACCGTCAGTATTATGTGTATGGAGACAATAAGCTGGAGCAGACGGCAGCTGCCTATTGGAAAAAAATCAAAGGGATACAGAAATGAGGTGTCGGGGCATTGAATCAAATCCTTTCTTCGTTTTTAGATGGCAGCTGTTTTCATGCCTATGATTATTTTGGTGCACACGCAACGGTGCGCAATGGGAAACAGGGGGTCGTTTTCCGCGTTTATGCGCCGCATGCATTCGCTGTCGAGCTGATCGGCACCTTCAATGCATGGCAGCCTGCGCAGATGCAGCCCTCTGCGTCAGGGGTGTTTGAACTGTTTTGGGAGGGCGCAGCCGAAGGACAGATGTACAAATTCCGCGTGCATGCCCTTGGACAGGAGCAATATCGTGATCGTGCAGATCCATTTGGACGTGCCGCAGAGGTGCGTCCCAATACCGCATCGGTCATCGCGAGTGGCGGAAAATATCGCTTTTCGGACAGCGCATGGCAGGCGCGGCGCGGCAATCACTATGACGCGCCCATGCACATTTACGAAGTCCATGCCGGATCGTGGCGCAGACATGTGGACAGCAGTTGGTTTAGCTATCGAGAGCTTGCGGAGGAGCTCATCCCATATTGTCAGACGCATCACTATAACTATATCGAATTCCTGCCGCTGGCGGAGCATCCGTTCGACGGCTCGTGGGGCTATCAGGACAGCGGATATTTTGCCGTCACATCACGCTATGGCTCGCCTGAAGATTTCTGCTATCTGGTGGATCAGTGTCATAAACATGGGATCGGTGTCATCATGGACTTTGTACCCGTGCATTTCATTCCGGATGAGTATGCGCTGGCGCGGTTCGATGGCTCGACCCTCTATGAGTATCCTGATGCAAGCGGTCTGAGACTAAGCGAATGGGGTTCGTGCAACTTTGACCTGACAAAGCCGCATGTGCGTTCTTTTCTGCAATCGGCGGCGGATTTCTGGCTCTCCGTCTGCCACTGTGATGGTCTGCGCTTTGATGCCGTGCGTAATCTCATTTATGTGCAGGGACATGAGGAACGGGGCGTTTATCAGGCAGGGATCACATTCCTCAAGGCATGCAATCAGGGACTCAAGGAGCGGCATCCCCATGCCGTTCTGATCGCGGAGGACTCGACACACTTCCTCAAGGTGACTGCCCCTGTTGCCTATGACGGCTTGGGGTTTGACTATAAATGGGATCTTGGCTGGATGAATGATACGCTGCTGTATTTTTCCCTGCCGCCCTGTGCGCGGCAGGCGCATCACCATCGTCTGACCTTCTCTATGAGCTATTTTTATGACAATCTACATTTGCTTGCACTTTCACATGATGAGGTGGTACACGGCAAACGCACCATTTTGGATAAGATGTGGGGCGATTATGACCAGAAGTTCGCCCAGTGCCGCACGCTGTACACCTATCTGTACACGCACCCCGGAAAGAAACTCAGCTTTATGGGCAATGAACTTGGGCAGTTCCGTGAATGGGATGAGAACCGGGAACTGGATTGGAATCTGCTGGAGTACCCCAAGCACAGTGCCTTCTTGAGCTATCTGACAGAAATGGCACAGCTCTATGAGACACACAAGGCACTGCACTGCCGCGAGTATGACAGTAAAACGTTCCGCTGGCTGGATGCAGACGATGCCGCCCGACAGGTCTACACATATTTCCGCGAGGTGGAGGATGAGACCTTGCTGGTGGTACTCAACCTCTCCGATCGCGATCAACTGGCATACACCATGAAATTCGATGGTCCGACCGCACTGGAGGAGTGTATCAACTCGGACAGCCAGCACTATGGCGGTACAGGGCTTACGAATGATTGGGTCTTATATGCAGATGCATGCAACGCAGTCCAGATCCGGATCGCGGCATTTGGCAGCTGTATTTTTCGCGTGACGCGTTTATGAGGGCACGAACGCGGTTGCGATATGCCGCGTGGTGCATTCCGGTGGGGAATATACCCATTCGGTTAATCTGCCCTCCGTGATGAAGTAATGCAGCGGAGGTGAAAATGGCGGCTGGTCGGACAGTCGGTCGATGATGTTGAGCTTGATCTTCATACGCGCAGGAACGATCGACTTGATATAGACCGAGACGCGGTCACCGTTTTGCAGATCAGGGCGGTATTCGGCAAGGCCGGAAAGATTGGGGGTCAGCTCTACGAAGATGCCATAGCTTTCGATGCTGCGCACGACACCGGAAACGGTTTCGCAGGGGTGGAAAAATGCTGCGTTTTCTGCCCATGTACCGAGCAGCTCCCGATGGGTCAATAGGATGCGCTCTTTTTCCGTATCAATCCCCAGAACTGCGGCATGGATCGCCTGTCCGACGGAAAAGCGTTCGCTGGGATGAAAGATGCGCGAAACGGAAAGGTGCTCAATACCGATAAAGGAAGGCACACCGCAGCCGATATCTACAAATGTGCCGAAGGGCTCTAAATGCGTGACTTTGGCATGGATGATATCACCTGCTGTTAGTTCCTGCATTGCCCACTCGATCACACGATCCTGTGCATGTCTGCGCGAGAGCAGGATGGGGGTGGAGAAAGGGTCGATCACCTCGAACGATACCGGACGACCCACGCGTGACAGGATTGCAATATCACGCGTCGTGCCCTCGGCAATGCCGCGTGCGCATTCAGTGCGCGGAATGACGGCGCGTCCGCAGGGCAGCTCGAGCACGAGATCGTGTTCCGCTGTGCAGGAGACAGCGACCGCCTCAAGGATCTGTCCCCGTCGGGCGGCGAAATGGAGCTGTTCGACCGACTGCATGGCGTTTAAATTTTCTGCATCTTGTAATTTTGTTCCCTCGGGGAAGTATATTTGTTTCATACCTGTCAGGACCTCCTTTTTGTGCTGGTTCTACTATATGCAATAGAATGGGAAAATTACCCTGCTTTATGAGATTGGAAGAATGGAGGTGGTCTGCAATGGAGATCCGTGTTGGAGATCGCTTGCTGATGAAAAAAGGACATCCATGCGGCAGCAAGGAATGGCTCGTGCTGCGCGTGGGCATGGACTTCCGTATGCGATGCTGCGGCTGTGGGCATGAAATCATGGCTGCACGCAGTAAAATTGAAAAGAATATCAAGTCTATATTGCGTGAGGAGGAATAACAATGTTGATTCAGGGAAAACAGATGCACATTCAGATCAAAAAAGGCGATATTGGACGGTATGTCATCCTGCCGGGAGATCCGGCACGGTGCGAACGCATTGCGCGATATTTCGACGAGCCGGAATTCCTTTCCTCCAACCGTGAGTACACGATCTGGCGCGGCAAGCTGTGCGGAGAGCCGGTCGCAGTTTGCTCGACAGGTATCGGCGGACCTTCGGCTGCGATCGCGCTGGAGGAACTGGTCGAATGTGGTGCGGATACCTTTATTCGTGTGGGCACTTCGGGCGGCATTGTCGAGGAGGTGTGCGGCGGCGATCTTGTGATCGCGACCGCTGCCGTGCGGCAGGAAGGCACGACAAGGGAATATATGCCGATCGAATATCCGGCGACTGCAAATTTTAATATCGTTCAGGCACTGCATCAGGCAGCAGAGAACCTTGGGTTCCGGCAGCATGTGGGCGTCATCCAGTCCAAAGACGGATTTTACGGCGAGATTCGACCCAATGAACAGCCAATCGGCGCAGAACTTGAAGCAAAGTGGGCGGCTTGGAAGGCTGGCGGTGTGCTGACCAGTGAGATGGAATGTGCGGCGGTATTCGTTGTGGGTGCGGTGCGCCGTGTGCGGTGCGGTGCCGTGCTCAATGTGCTCTGGAATGCAAGTACGGATAAGACCATGGATGCGTCTCCGGAAATGGCAGAGCGCGGCGTGCAGACCGCGGTAGAGGCACTGAAGCTGCTCATTGCACAGGATCGAGAAGACCAATAGAATAGAGACATACAAAACAGGTCGAGACCTAGCGTCTCGACCTGTTTTGTGCAGAGGGCGGTTCCTTTTAAATTGTGGGGGAGGGATCCACGCGTTCTGTGAATTTGAATAGGCGGCTGATGATCACGCAGGTTTCTTCACGCGTGGTAAAACCAGATGGATCGAATGTACCGGATGCATTGTTTCCTGTAAGCAAGCCCAAGCTGTAAGCAAAACGGATATCGCCTTGATACTGTTCGGATGCCGTACTAAGATCCGGGATTCGGCTGGTATCAATGAGGGTAACCGTGCTGACATCCTCATGGAGCAGGTTGGAAGCCGCGTTGACGAGAACGTATGCCATCTTTTCACGGGTGATGGGCATGTTGCCCTCAGAGAGCATAGATGCGTCCAAAAGTCCGGCATCGACAGCCTGCTGCATCACATTCTGCGGCCAGTTTGTTGTATTGGCGTTTGTGCCGGCGGTATTGAGGATGATGGTGACAAGCTCGGCGGTGGTGATCTTTTCCTTGGGCTTGAATGTGCCATCGGCATAGCCTTTGATGCCGCCCTTGGATACGAGAGTCGTGATATATCGCTCTGCCCATGAATTCTGGATGGCAGAGGCATAATCCTGGAATGATTGCACTTCAACTGCATTTGCGGCAGCACTCAGGAGCATAACGCTGACGAGAAGTGCCGCGGCTGTTTTTCGCTTCATTTTGAAATATTCCCCTTCCGAAATCTTTCTAAGGCTATCATAGCATAATATTCTCCTGTTTACAACAAAACAAAGTCCAGAAACATAGGAAGTTACTGGACTTTGTTGTACTTTTTAACAAAAAATTCAAAAAATAGGGCGCGTGGCGCGGATCATTTGGGGTCGTTTGTGCTGTTTGCTGTGACAGCTTGCTTGAAATCTTTATCATAGATCGCAGTCAGCTGGTCAGCCAGATTGAGCAGAAATGCCGCCTGTGGGTCGTGTGGATCTGCCTTTTGCAGCGTATCTGCCGATTTTCTGAGATCGATAATGAGTTTTAAGAAATTCGCGATGCCGCTTTTTACATGGTTGTGCATGAGTGACAGCTTCATATACTGATATTCTAAGGCGTCATAGCGATCTTTTAAGTATTCGTAATCCATTCCGTTCACTCCTCCACTCTTTGGTGTTTCAACGATTGCAATGTGGTGTCTTTTCTTTCCATGATAGCATAGTCTGGGCTGGGATACAACCGAGAAATGGAGTGATATCAGGTCTTGGGCAGGAGCAGACATACGGCATGGGCCGCGATGCCCTCCTTGCTGCCGGTAAAGCCAAGACCTTCCTCGGTCGTGGCTTTGACGCTGATGCAGTCTGTCGATACCTCGAGTGCATGGGCGATATTTTCACGCATGGCAGGGATGTGGGGGGCGAGTTTGGGTGCCTGTGCCAAAATGGTTGCATCCAGATTGCCGAGTGTCCAGCCGTTCTGTGCCAAACGCGTCCCAACTTCGCGCAGCAGCGCGAGTGAATCTGCACCCTTGTACTTGGGATCCGTGTCGGGGAAAAGCTGCCCGATATCACCCATGCAGCATGCGCCCAGCAGGGCGTCCATGATCGCGTGCAGCAATACATCGGCATCGCTGTGACCCAGCAAGCCGGTCTCATGTGGGATGGTCACGCCGCCAATGATACATTTGCGGTCGGGTACGAGTTTATGTACATCATATCCATGTCCGATACGCATGTTAGACTTCCTCCTCGATGCCAAATGATTCGGCAATTACAATATCCTCTGGTGTAGTGATCTTCAGATTGCAGTATTCGCCCGGAACTGCCGTGACACATACGCCGATGCGTTCCACTGCCGCGCAGTCATCGGTCAGTACAGCACCGTCCGCGATGGCTTCATGCAGGGCATCTGCGATTTGATTGCGACGGAACACCTGTGGGGTCTGCACGGCGGCAATGCTGTCACGCGGCACATCACAAACGATCCTGCCGTTCTCGATGCGCTTGATACTGTCCTTGACGGGAACGACGGGTGCGGCGGCACCATCTGCAAAGGCAGCTGTCAGTGTCCGTGCGATCAGTGCCTGCGAGATCAGGGGACGTGCACCATCATGGATCGCGACAAATTCGATATCCGAAGCGCACGCGTGCAGTCCGGCAAGTACCGAGTGGGCGCGTGTTTCTCCACCGCGCAGGACGTGACGCACCTTGGAAAAGCCGAAGGCTGCAAACAATCTGCTGTAAGGGATGATATCCTGCTCGCGGCACACAACAATGATATCGCGCACAAGGGGGCACTGCTCAAAGGCGGAAACGGTATGTGCCAATACAGGGATCTCCTGAAGTGGGAGCATGAGCTTGTTCTGACCCATACGCGTGGAAGATCCTGCCGCCGGAATGACGGCGGCAACGGTCGGAATGGGCGGTTCCGTTTTTTTATTTATGCCAAACATTATGATAAACCTCCCGAAGTCGTTCAGCTGGCCAAAAAGCCCATCCGATACAAACGCGGAAAAAGTGGCTTTTTGGATTTGCGATGCAGGCAGATCTGCCTGCATTTTCTATATTTTACCGTGTCTGCAAACAGATTGCAAGCCTGTACGGCGTTCAAGGAGAAGCAGGACAGCGATGAGGCAAAGCCCCCAGCCATTGTGCCGCAGACCGGCATAAATTCCACCGGCGAGCAGGAACAGCAGCGTCAGGGCGGCAACACAGGGGATGAGTGGGTGCGCATCGTGCAGGATACACGCCAGCATACGCCCTCCGTCGAGCGGCGCGATGGGAAGCAGGTTGAATCCGTTGAGCAGGATCCCCGCGCCTGCAAGCAGAGGCATGCCCAGTAAACCGCACATAACAGAGAACATCAGACCGAGTAGTGCACCAGAGGCGGCAATCAGAAAATCGTCCCAACGGGAGGGCTTGGAAAGTTGATAGTGAAGCATGCCGCCGGCGGCTGACAGGCGAAAACTTGTGACCGTGCCGCCGCACAGGCAGACCATGAGTAGATGCCCAAGTTCATGGACGGCGGCAGTGAGCAAAAAGGCAGGGGCAATGCCTTCCGTATCCAGAAAAATAAGGATGGCAAGCATGCACCAAAAGGAATCATCAATATAAAAGCGTGTCCTCATAGCGTGATATATTCCTCCGGATCAAGTAATTTTCCGGCGCGCCAAAGTTCAAGATGCAGGTGCGCACCGGTTGCCGCGCCGGTTGCGCCGACCTCAGCGATGGCTTGCCCTGCTTGCACATATGTGTCCGTCTGTACAAGCAATTTTTTGCAATGGGCATAAAGCGAGCAGAGACCGTCCGCTTGTTCCAATACAATATAATTCCCGTAGCTTTTGCTTGTACCTGCGGTGCGTACCCTGCCTGCCGCGATCGCATGGATCGGCTTGCCCTCCGGCGCGGCAAGGTCGATCCCTTTGTGCAGCTTGCCCGGCACACCGGAAATGGGGTGGGTGCGGTAGCCAAACGGGGAGACCAGTACAGCATCCGGCAGAGGGGGCACATAAATGGTATGGTTTGCAGGAATAAATGGGTCGATTTCATCCGGAAAAACGCCCGCCGTGGTTGCGGCGAGCGTTTCGGGTGGGGGAAATGATTCGATTTGCAGAGGGGGCATGTGGAAACGAGCGGGTGTGCGCGGGAGATCGAAAGACCCGACTGCCTGTACGGCGTCTTCCAGAGAGTGATTGCCCGAAAGAAAAGTTTGTACCGCCTGCTGCAAGTGTGAGACCGCAGGCGTTGTGCGCACAAGCGTGGCACACAGGAACAGCAGGGCAAGTATGAAAAAGATACGATCACTCAGATGGGGCTGCGAACGCCGCGTATGTTTGGTGCGTTTGGACGGATGATGCATGAGAATGCCTCCTTTCCCTGTCCGCTTGTCAAGACAGTATATGAATCCGAAGGCAAAAGCATGCGCAAAACACGCATATGATGCATAAACTGTTTTATGAATCTGTGAATAGGAGGATGTATCTCTATGGTTTGGATTGTTTTTCGCAGTCAGACACAGGCGATCCAGTGCCGGAACTTTCTTGCAAAGAATGGTATCATCGGGCATGTTGGAAAACCGCCGCGCACACAGAAACAGGATGCATGCACTTGGGCGGTTGGGATCGAGTGGGAGGAAAAGAGTAAGGCACAGCAGGTACTCTATCAATATGGGGTTCGTCCGTGTAAGTGGACAGATGCAGGGGGAGGGGAATTATGATCTATCTGGATCAGGCGGCGACTTCGCTGCAAAAACCACCCACCGTCATGCGCGCGATGGAAACAGCGATGCAGGAGTGCGCCGGATATGGACGGAGCGGACACCGTGCCGCCGTGCGTGCAGGCGAGGTCGTATATGCATGTCGGGAGACGGCGGCAAAGCTGTTTGGAATGGATGACCCCAGTCGTGTCATCTTCACGATGAACGCCACGCATGCACTGAATCTTGCGATCTATGGGCTGTGTCAGGCGCAAACCAAGGTGGCGGTTACAGGCTACGAGCATAATTCCGTCATGCGGCCGCTGCACCATCTGGGGTGTCCGCTGCACATCATCACCAGCCGCCTGTTTGATGCGCAGGATTTTCTAAAACGTGCGGAACAGGCGATCCTTGCCGGAACAGAACTGTTTGTTGTCAATCAGGTATCCAATGTATTCGGTGCGCAGGTTCCACTCAAGGAGCTTGACGCACTGCTCCAACAATATGGGATCCCTATGATTCTGGATGCGTCTCAGGCGGCAGGGCTCCTGGATCTTGCGTTTTTGCCCTCCATCCGCGCGATCTGCATGCCGGGGCATAAGGGGCTGATGGGACCGCAGGGAACGGGAATGCTGCTGCTTGCGCCGGAGGCTGATCCCACACCTCTTTTACAGGGCGGCACGGGCAGCGCATCCTCTGACTTCGAGCAGCCGGGATTTTTCCCCGATCGTTTGGAAAGCGGTACGCCCAATATCCCGGGGATCGCAGGGCTGGATGCGGCAATGCAGTTCATTTTGGAAATCGGAATGGAGGAAATTCGGAGCAGAGAGGAAATGCTCCGCAAGACGCTGGCGGATGGGCTGGGTGCGATCCCACGCCTCACGGTGTTTGCATCCGATGTGGGACAAAGCGCGGTGATTTCCGTCTGTATGGAGGGTGTACCATCAGAGATTTTAGCACAGGCACTTTCGGACAGTGATATCTGTGTGCGAGCGGGACTGCACTGTGCACCGCTTGCACACAAGACTGCCGGAACGGAAGCGACCGGAACCGTCCGATTTTCGCTGGGGATCTATAATACCAGGGCGGAGATCGAACAAACCATCCTCAAAATGCACAAAATCGTGCGTGAGCACTGAAAAAGTCGCAAACGCTATTCACATCATAGATGGAATGTGTTAAAATAAATTGAATATATCAAAATGGTTACATCAAGTGCAATAGAATCTAGGTGTGAAATATATGGGAGATGCTTTACGCATTTTGCTGCGCAGCATACAGCTGGTATCCGTTCAGGATGTTATCGACATGGGTATCATGGCCTATGTCATTTATCGCGGCATGAAGCTCTTAAAAGATACAAGTGCAATGCGCCTTGCCAAAGGCATATTGATCATATTCGTGACGCAGATCGTTGCAGAAAATCTACAGCTCAATACGGTCTCATGGATCCTGCGTCAGGTTTTCTCGTTTGGTGCGCTGTTCCTTGCCATCGTCTTTCAGCCCGAGCTGCGCCGCATGCTCGAGCAGCTTGGCAAAGGGCAGGGACAGCTGCGCAAATTTTTGACCGGAACCGAAGTCGATATCGTTGCCATTGATCAGTGCATCAATCAGACCGTGCTGGCATGTGAGTCCATGAGTTGGACACGCACCGGTGCACTGATGGTGTTTGAGCGGCAGGAGCGGCTCAGTGAGATCATCAATACCGGAACGCGCATTGATGCAGAGCCCTCCGCGGAACTCATCAAAAATGTGTTCTTTCATAATTCCCCCTTACATGACGGTGCGCTTGTCGTGCGTGAAGGCCGCTTGTTTTCCGCAGGCTGTGTGCTGCCGCTTTCGGCAAACCAGACGCTGTCGCGCGAGCTCGGCACACGACACCGCGCCGCAGTCGGCATGAGTGAGGTGTCGGATGCCGTGCTCGTTGTCGTCTCTGAGGAGACCGGCGCGATCTCGGTTGCCATCGGCGGTATGCTCAAACGGCATCTGTCACCGGAAACACTGCGTAAGATCTTGGTTGCAGAACTTACCCCTGAAGAAAAAACGGAAACGCCCAAGAAACGAAAAGGCTTTCTGCTGCACAGGGCGCAGGCCGATGCGGAAAGGAAGGGCAAGTTCAAATGAAAAAGTTCTTAGAAGAACATGATGTGCCGCGCAAGGTGCTCGCGATCCTCATGGCGATCGCGCTGTGGATCGTGGTCGTTGTAAACAATGAGAGCGTCCTGCGCGAAAATACCATTTCCAATATCCCTGTGATCTATCGCAATATGGATCTCTTGGAGGATGATTCCGGTCTCAGGATCATCGAAGGGCAAGATCAAACCGTAAGCGTGCGGGTATCCGGCCCCTATGCTGCGCTCAGTTCTCTGCGCGCAGATGATATTCAGGTGAGTGTGGACGTGTCCAAATTTACCAAGCCCGGCACATACACCATCAATACATCAGATGGTTCGCCTGATTACAGCCTGCGTATTTTGGGCAATCAGGCACAAAGCATCAATCCGCCCGAGATCGCCTCTCCGGTTTCCTTTCAGATCGTGATTGATACCATTATGACCAAAGATATTCCGGTCGCGGTACAGCTGGAGGGCAAAGCACCTTCGGGCTATATCTACGAGGAACCTGTTGTGGGACAGGATCATGTGACTGTCACAGGGCCTGAGTCGGTTGTCAGCCGCATCAAGAAGGCGGTTGCGATCATTCCGGAGGAGGATTCCGACGGACTTAAAAAGACAACCACCATTCTGGCATCGTTTACATTCCTTGGAGATCGCAACGAGGCGGTCGATCAGACCCATCTGGTCTGTGTACCCAACGAACTGAATGTCACCATTCCTGTTTATGTGATGGCAAAGCTGCCGCTCACGGTCGATCTTGTCAATTCCGAGACGCTGACCAAGGATTCGGTATCTGTACAGATCGAGCCGGAACAGCTTTTGGTCTATGGCGGTGAGTCGATCATCGCAAATCTGACCGAACTGGGACTGGGTAAGATCGAACTGGGAACAGTCGATCCCAATGCACCGCCGAAGGTCATTCCCATTCCGCTGCCGGCTGGTGTGACCCGTGCACCGGGACAGCCTGCTGCGGCGAAGGTCACCATCAAGCCGGTCGGTCTTAGCAGCCGTGAATTCCCCATCGCCAACATCGAACTGGAAAACACGGGCGCAGATCCCAATCTTTCGGCTGGACTCGTGACCAATTCGATCACCGTGCGCATTCAGGCAGATACGGCAA
This sequence comes from Butyricicoccus sp., assembly GCA_020025755.1. GTDB lineage: Bacteria > Bacillota > Clostridia > Oscillospirales > Butyricicoccaceae > Butyricicoccus. The sequence continues at coordinate 13,399 of JAHHRO010000008.1, forward strand.
CACTTGCCAAGCTCACTGCCGATCGGATCCGCGCAAAGGTGACAATCAATGCAGATGAACGAGGTGCAGGCGTATTTACTGTGCCGGTCGAGTTCCAGATCGATGATCTGCCTAAGTTTACCGTCCTCAATCCGGAACAGACCGTGGTAGAGGTGGAGATCAAACAAAATCAGAATACAGATACAGTGGAGGAATAAAGAAAACCAGTGAGTATCCTCGTTTCTAATATCCGTCTGCCGTTTACCGAGCCGGACGGAGCAGCGATTGCACACGCCAAACGCATGTGTAATATTCAGAGCAAGACCGTGCAGGCGTCCGTATATCGCATGTCGATCGATGCCAGACGTGGGAAAATAGATCGTGTGTATTCCATCATGCTTGATGGGATCGAGGAGGAGGAGGCATTTGCAGCAACGCTGCAAATGCCCTCTGTCTGTTATAAGCCGACGCAGCAGTTTGCGCCCCAGTTGGGCACGAAGCCCCTCGCGCATCGCCCTGTTGTAGTGGGCATGGGTCCGGCAGGACTATTTGCCGCCTATATTTTGGCGCAGTATGGATATCGCCCCATCGTTTTGGAGCGCGGAGATGCCATCGAGCTGAGAGATCAGGCAGTCAAAGGCTTCTGGGAGCAGGGGCGGTTTGATGCAGAGAGTAATATCCAGTTTGGTGAGGGTGGTGCAGGTGCATACTCGGACGGCAAGCTGACCACGCGCATCAATGACCCCTTGTGTGATGAGATCCTGCGGATCTTCACCCAGCATGGTGCGCCGGAGGAGATCCGCCGCCTTGCAAAGCCCCATATCGGTACGGATATTCTCAAGGAGGTCGTGCGCCGGATGCGTGAGCAGATCATTGCATGGGGCGGCGAGGTGCGGTTCCGCACTCCAGTGACCGGGATCTGCAAACAGCAGGACAGCTTGTGCGCCGTACAGGCAGAGGGACAAGCCATTCCGTGTGAACGGGCGGTGTTCGCACTGGGACACAGCGCGCGCGATACCTTCTTTGCCTTATATGCGCAGGGCGTATTCTTTGAGCCTAAGCCGTTTTCGGTGGGGGCACGCATCGAGCACCTGCAAACCGAGATCGACCGCTCGCGCTATGGCAAGTATGCGGGGCACTCCGCGCTGCCGCCTGCGGAATATAATCTCTCCCACCGTGAGAATGGACGCGCCTGTTATTCGTTCTGCATGTGCCCGGGAGGGCATGTTGTGGCGGCGCAGAGCGAGCCGGCTACCGTCGTGACCAATGGCATGAGCTACCATGCGCGCAATGGCTGCAACGCAAATGCAGCGATCGCGGTTTCGGTCGATCCCACGGATTTTGCGGACGGGACACCGTTTGGAGGCATTGCATTTCAGCGTGCGCTTGAGCATGCGGCGTATCAGAAGACAGGCAGCTATGAAGCACCCTGTCAGCTGGTGGGCGATTTTCTGGGCGGCACGGTTTCCAAACGGTTTGGCAAGGTACTGCCGACCTATCCAATGGGGACGCAGTTCCATGACCTCAATACATTGTTCCCACGGTTCGTTTCCGCGCAGATGCATACCGGACTTGCCGTCTTTGCAAGGCAGCTGCGTGCCTTTGGCGCAGCCGATGCCGTGCTGACCGCACCCGAAACGCGCACTTCATCGCCCGTTCGCATGACGCGCGGACAGGATCTGTTCAGCCGATCCGTCAAGGGACTGATCCCGTGCGGAGAGGGAGCAGGATATGCCGGAGGCATTATGTCCGCGGCGGTCGATGGCGTGCGCGCGGCGTGCCGCATCATGGAAGAATTTCAGCCGGAAGGAATGGAGTGATACATCAAAATGATACAGAAAGCCGTTGTAAAAAAAATCATAGACAGACACCATGCGGAGATCGAGGTGCAGAGACAGTCCGCCTGTGGGCATGATTGCGCCAAGTGCGGCGGCTGTGGTGCCCCCACCGAGCGTATTCAGGCGGTTGCGGTCAATTCGGTCGAGGCAGGCGTAGGAGATATCGTTACGGTCGAGGGCTCGAGCAAGCAGATCCTTGGAATGGCAGCATTGGTCTATGCTATGCCGCTTGTACTGTTTTTCGTATTTTACGGCGTTTGCGCCGGAATGCACTTGACTGAGGGCGTATCCATCCTTATGGGTGCAGTCGGGTTCGTGCTTGGTATTTGGGCTGCGATCCGCCGCAACCATCAAATGAAAAAATCAGGCGAGATCGTTTTCACAATCGTGAAAAAAGGGTAACATAATATTAACAATTTTTAAAAGATAGGCTGCCAGTCCTTTGGCAGTCTTGTTTTTTTTCGGAATTTCCTGTAAAATATAATGAATATGGTATAATGATTTGAGGAGCGCAAGCATGTTTGGATTTATCCGCCCTGTAAAACCGGAATTGAAAGTTAGAGAGGTGGAACGCTTCCAGAGCGTTTACTGCGGACTCTGCCACGAGATCCGGCGCAGATATGGACAGCTGCAAACGGGATTTTTAAGCTATGATATGACCTTTCTGGCGTTGATCCTGCAAGCGGTCGATACGCCCTCTATGGAGGTGGAGCACCTGCGCTGTATCGCAAGCCCTATCCGCCGCAAGAATGTGGCTGTTTCCTCGGACATGCTCGCCTATACCGCAGATATCAGCGTGCTGCTGACCTATCATAAGATAGAAGATACCTTGCAGGATGAGTCGGGTGCGAAACGCATGGCGGCAGTCAGCTTGGAACGGCTGCTGCGTGCGGATTATCGCAAGGCGCAGGTGTGTCTGCCGAAACTTGATGCCGTCATCCGACAGTGTCTGGATGAGCTGCTGATACTGGAGCAGCAGCAGGTGCCCTCCCTTGATCGGACGGCCGATACCTTTGCCCGCATTTTGCAGGCGATCGTGCCTGAGGGACAGCCCGAACCGGTGCGGCGTGTGATGGAACAGATGTTTTATCATACAGGGCGATGGCTGTATCTCATCGATGCATGCGCCGATCTGGAAGATGATTTTCGGACAGGTTCCTATAATCCGGTACGGCTCCGGTTTGAACTGGAAACGCCTGACCTTTCCCTTGTCAAGGAACAGATGGAGCGCACCCTCGAACGCTCCCTGCTCGATATCCACAACGCGTGCCAGCTTTTGCCACTCTGTCAGGATGAGGGGCTGATTGGCAATATAATCGATCTGGGACTGCCGCTCATTACGCGGCAGGTGCTGGATGGAACTTATCATGTAAATGGAGGACATGAAACGCATGGATCCCTATAAAGTATTGGGTATCACCCCACAAACAAGCGATGATGATGTCAAGCGTGCCTATCGAGAACTTGCGCGCAAATATCATCCGGATAATTATGTGAACAATCCGCTTGCAGACCTTGCGGAAGCGCGCATGAAAGAGATCAATGAAGCGTATGACATGATCATGAATGAACGCTCAGGCAAGTCTTCTTCTGCCGGACAGGCGAGCTATGGCAACAGTTCATATCAGCAGAGTGGTGGTACCGGAAACGGGATCTATCGCCAGATCCGCAGTGCCATTACCTCAGGCAACCTTGCTATGGCGGAAGAAATGCTCTCCCGATGTGCCTCTCGCGATGCGGAGTGGTATTTCCTCATGGGTACGGTGTATTTTCGTAAGGGCTGGTATGACGAGGCGCAACGCTGCTATACACAGGCATGTGCGATGGATCCCTCCAATATGGAGTATCAAAGTGCGCTCAATAATTGCAATATGGGCGCAAACTATGGCGGATACCGTCCTATGAGTACGGTCAACTGCTGTGATTTCTGTGCCCAGCTTATCTACTGCAACTGCCTGCTGAATTGCTGCTGCGGAGGAGGCGGCTGCTGATGCGCGCGCAGCAGATCGCGCGCGGCGGTATGATGACAGGCGTATCGGTCGCACTGCTCTATTTCGCAACCTTCCTGTCCATCGCAAGCTGGGCAGCATGTATGCTCATCGGGTTCATTCCGGAACTGTTTTTTCTGGTTGGGGAGCGCAAGACAGGCTGCCTCGTCTATGCGGCGACCTCGGCACTTTCTCTGTTTTTGCTGCCGGATAAGCTGATTGCGATCCTGTATGCAGGACTATTTGGATTGTATACCGTGATCCGCTATTATCTGGAACGTATGCCTAGCCGCATTCTGCGCTGGGGCGGCAAGTTTGCCTTTGCGAATGTATGGATCTTTGTGGTTTTGACCTGCATCCGCAGCGGACTTTTGCCGGAATTTCCCGTGTTGAGCAAAACATTGTTCCTGATCGTTTTGGGTGTGGGGAACGTGATTCTGGTCTATTATGATTTGTGCCTGTCCCGTATCTTTCCGGGGATGCGCGGCTGGGCACTGCGTTTTAATAATTCTTTTAAGTAAGGGTGTATCAAAGTATGAAGAGTATGACAGGCTATGGTCGGGCGCGTGGAACGATCGACGGAAAGGAGATCTCCGTTGAGGTGCGTGCGGTCAACCATCGTTATCTGGATGTGAACATCAAGTGTCCGCGTGCTTACAGTTTCCTTGAGGAAGCACTCAAAAAGGCAGCGGCAGAGCGTATCGCGCGCGGTAAGGTCGATATCTTTGTGCAGATCTCAGGCGTATCTGCGGACGATATCACCATCAGCGTCAATACAGAGCTTGCAAAGCATTATATGAATGCATTGCGTGAGTTGAGCGAAGTGACCGGACTGGAACAGGATCTCTCGCTGCTGTCGCTTGCGCGGATGCCTGAGGTGCTGGTCGAGAAGCAGGCAGAACCGGATACTGAGAAGCTGACGGCTGGAATTACGGCGATCTTCCATGAGGCGGCAAGTGAGTTCGACGCGATGCGCAAGGTCGAGGGCGAAAAGATGGCGGCGGATGTACAGGCGCGCAGCCAGGTGATCGTATCCCTGCTCGAGCAGGTGGAGGCGCGTGCACCGCAGCGCACGCTGGAGTATCGCGAAAAGCTGGAAAAGCGGATGCAGGAACTTTTGGCAGATACCACGGTCGATGAACAGCGTCTTTTGACCGAGGCCGCAGTCTTTGCCGACCGCACTGCGATCGATGAGGAGACCGTGCGCCTGCGCAGCCATCTGAGTCAGCTCGATCAGATGCTCCGCGATGAAAAGCCCATCGGACGCAAGCTCGATTTTCTGGTACAGGAGATGAACCGGGAATCCAACACCATCGGTTCCAAGGCGAACGATGTGACACTGTCCAAGATCGTGGTAGAACTCAAATCGGAGATCGAAAAGATCCGTGAGCAGATTCAAAATATTGAGTAAAGAAACCGCATGAGGATGGAGGAACCAAGATGAAACTCATCAATATCGGGTTCGGAAATATGGTATCCGCAAACCGGATCGTGGCGATCGTCAGTCCGGATTCCGCGCCGATCAAGCGTATTGTACAGGAGGCGCGTGACCGCGGCATCGTCATTGATGCCACCTACGGCCGCCGTACCCGTGCGGTACTCATTACAGACAGCGACCATGTGGTTCTCTCCGCATTGCAGCCCGAGACGATCGCAGGACGGACAGAGACACACGATGACGCCGAGGAGGTGCAGGAAAGTGAATAGGGGAAAATTATTTGTGTTCACGGGCCCTTCGGGTACCGGAAAGGGAACGATTTTGGGGCAAGTGCTTGCACAGGACGAACGCGTGCGCGTGTCGGTCTCCGCTACGACCAGACAGCCGCGCGCAGGCGAGATCCACGGAACTCATTACTGGTTCCTGACGCATGAGGATTTTGAGGCGCGTATTGCACAGAATGCCTTTTTGGAGCATGCCTGCTATGTGGGCAACCATTACGGGACGCTGGAACAGCCCGTCAATGAGCAGCTGGAACAGGGCAATGATGTCGTGCTGGAGATCGAAGTACAGGGCGCAATGCAGATCCATGAAAAGCGTCCGGATGCCGTCATGGTATTTGTTGCACCGCCCTCGATCGAGGCACTTGCCGAGCGTCTGCACGGACGCGGCACGGAGAGCGAGGATAAGATCGCGGCACGTCTTGCACAGGCAGAAGAAGAACTTCGCTATAAAAATCACTTTGATTATGTTATTATAAATGATATACTAGAGGATGCGGTTGCAGATCTCTGCGCGATTTTCCGTGCGGAACGCTGCCGCGTCAGCAAGTAACATGCATAGAATGGATTAAAAAAAGAGGTATTAGGAATTATGTTGAAACCATCAATGAAAGAACTCATGAACAAAGTTGGCAACCGTTATTTGCTGGTCAATCTGGCAGCACAGCGTGCGCGCGACATTGCGCAGGAGGCAGAGGAGAATGAGGAGCATCTGAGTGACAAGGCGGTCAAGCTGGCACTGGACGAGATCGCGGCAGGTACCGTTGTATATTGCCCAGGACCTAAGGTAGAGCCGGAGATTCGCCCGACAGGTGATCTGCTGCCAGGTATGCTCGATCTGGATGACCACGAGGAACATGAGGACGATCTGGACGGCGAGGATATGCATGCTTCCGACTTGCTGGATGATGACGACCACGAACACGAGGAACTGTAAATGATCCGTGCGCTCGAAGGAAAAACGGTCGTATTGTGCATCACGGGCGGCATTGCGGCATATAAGGCAGCCGATCTGACCTCCCGTTTGCGCAAGCTCGGCGCAAAGGTACATATCATCATGACGGAATCGGCTACGCATTTCATCACGCCGCTGACGCTTGAGGTACTGTCGGAAAATCGGGTCGTGACTGATATGTTCGATCGCGCGTTTACTTGGGAGGTTGAGCATATCTCACTTGCCAAGTGTGCGGATGTATTTGTAGTTGCGCCTGCAACGGCAAATATCATCGGCAAGGCGGCGCATGGCATTGCAGATGATATGGTATCGACCACGCTCATGGCAACCAAGGCACCAGTCGTGATTGCGCCTGCCATGAACACGAATATGTATCAAAACACCGTGGTGCAGGATAATATTGCCGCACTCAAAGTACGCGGTTTTCGCTTTGTAGAGCCGGAGAGCGGCAGACTGGCTTGCGGAGATACCGGAACGGGTAAGCTTGCAGATCCGGCAGCCATTGCGGAGGCGATCGTCCGCGCGGCTGCTCCGCAGGATCTTGCAGGGCTGTCCCTGCTCATTACGGCAGGCCCCACCCGTGAGGCACTCGATCCGGTACGCTTTCTCAGCAACCATTCTACCGGAAAGATGGGATATGCCATCGCACGGCATGCCGTGCGCCGCGGCGCAAAGGTGACGCTGGTTTCCGGTCCGGTGAGTTTGGAAGCACCGCAGGGGGTGGACGTGGTGTCTGTCAGCTCTGCGCTCGAAATGCGTGATGCAGTTTTATCGCGTCTGCCGGAGCAGGATTGGGTCATCAAGGCGGCAGCTGTTGGGGATTACCGTCCGGCTGTACAGGCGGAGGATAAGATCAAGAAGAAGGCAGATGATCTCTCTGTCGCGCTGGTCAAAAATCCGGATATCCTGAAGGAGATCGGGACAAAAAAGCGACAGGATCAGCTGGTATGCGGTTTTTCGATGGAGACACAGGATCTCATCGCCAACTCCAAGGCGAAGTTGGAGAGCAAGAACTGTGATCTGCTCGTTGCAAACAACCTCAAGACAGAGGGGGCAGGCTTTGCACATGATACCAATGTAGCGACCATATTATACCGTGACGGACAGGCAGAAGCCCTATCCATGATGCAGAAAGAACAGCTTGCCGATCTTTTGCTCGATCGGATGCACAAGCTGCACCAGAAGAAGAAAGGCTGAGACAAACATGCAGGTATGCGCCATTGCCGTACAGGCAGGGACGTTCGCAATCGATAAACTGTATGACTACATCGTTCCGCAACCGCTTGAGGGGCAGGTACAGGTTGGCTGCCGTGTGCTTGTGCCATTTGGCAGAGGCAATAAAAAAGTGGAAGGAATGGTGTTGCTCCTGCGTCCGGAGGGACAGGATACGTCAAAACTAAAGGCGGTTGCTGAACTTTTGGACGCGGCTCCTGTTTTGGATGCCGAACAGATCCGCCTTGCAGTATGGCTCAAGGAGCGTCTTTACTGTACGTTCTTTGACTGCCTGCGTCTGATGCTGCCCAGTGGGCTTTGGTTTCGCCGCAATGAGGTGTATCGTCTCGTGTGTCAGCCAGATGCGCCGCTGGGCGCACCGCTTGATGCGGTCATGGCACTCTTTACGGACGGCGTTTCCGAGCGCACGCTGGAAGAATTGCAGACGCTTGCGCATGCCACGGGTGTCGTGCTCAGCCAGTTGGAAGAAGCCGGATATTTGACCTACCACAGCAACATTGCGCAGAAGTCGCAGGACAAGACGGAAAAAATGTTGTCTCTGGCACTTGATACGCAAAGCGCGATGGAGCAGGTCTCGCGTGGCAGGAGTCCTGTTCAGCTCGATGTGGTATCCATCCTTGCCGATGGCGGCAGCATGAGCCAGAAGGAACTCGCCTATATGACGGGTGCTTCGGATGCGGTTCTGCGAGGTATGGTGCGCCGCGGTGTGCTCGCGGTCAGCTATGCTGAACGCTTGCGCATGCCTGATGCTACACAGGTCGAGCCGGTTGCCTCTCCTGTTCTCAGTGCGGAACAGGAGCATGCGTATCAGGGCATGCATGCCCTGCTGGGTACGCACAAGCCGGAGGCCGCCTTGCTCTTTGGCGTGACCGGAAGCGGCAAGACACAGGTATATCTGAGACTCATCGAGGATGTATTGGCAAGGGGGCAGGACGCGATCCTGCTCGTGCCCGAGATCGGACTCACCCCACAGTTTGTCAAGCTGTTCATGGGACGATTTGGGGATACGGTCGCTGTACTCCACTCGGGACTTTCGGCTGGAGAACGATATGACAGCTGGAAGCGGATCCGCTCCGGGCGTGCCCATCTGGTCATCGGCACACGGTCGGCTGTGTTTGCACCCGTGCAGCATCTGGGTCTTATCGTGCTGGACGAAGAACAGGACAGCGCATACCAGTCAGAGCAGTCGCCGCGTTATCATGCGCGTGATGTTGCAAAGCGTCGCGTGCAGCAGGCAGATGCACTCCTTGTCATGGGCTCAGCAACGCCGGCAATCGAGACCTATTATGGGGCGATGCAGGGGAAATATCCGGCTTTTGAGCTGTCTGAACGTTATCATGGCGTGCCATTGCCGCAGGTCACCATTGATGACCTGCGCGGACAGGGACGCACGGGGTGGAACTACACCATTGGACGCACGATGTATCAGGCAATCGAGCATAATTTGATGAAGGGGGAGCAGACGATCCTGTTTCTCAACCGCAGAGGCAACAGCCGCGTGATTGGCTGCTCGGTCTGCGGCTGGGTGCCGGAATGTCCCTCCTGTTCTACGACGATGACCTATCATTCGGTCAATGGGCGTGCGATCTGTCATTTTTGTGGAGCATCTGTGAAGATCACAGGACAGTGTCCGGAATGTTATGCGCCCCATTTGTTCACGGAATGTGCAGGGACGCAGAAATTGGAAGAAGAACTGCATGAACTTTTTCCAAAGGCGCGTGTTCTGCGTATGGATGCCGATACGACAAGCAGGAAGAATGCCCATGATCATCTGATGGAGGTGTTCGGCAAAGGACGCGCGGATATCCTCATCGGAACGCAGATGGTGGCAAAGGGACTGGACTTTGACCGCGTTACGCTGGTTGGTGTCGTGGACGCGGATCAATCCCTGTTTGCACAGGATTATCGGGCACACGAGAGGACTTTCGCACTGATTACGCAGGTGGTTGGCCGCGCAGGTCGGCGGGACCGGCAGGGGCGAGCGATCATCCAAACCTATCATCCGGAGGACGAGGTGCTGTCCTGTGCAGCACGGCAGGATTATAAGCAGTTTTATCAGATGGAACTTGCGCGGCGGCAGGCACTCTTGATGCCGCCCATCCAGCAGATGCTTATGCTGACCGGAACCGGTGAACAGGAAAATTTGGTGCTTTCCGCAATGCTGCGCCTGAAAACGCGTATTTTAGGGCTGATGCAGGGACAATTTGCAGATTTTCGATATCCGGTTCTGGGACCGACCCCAGCTTCTGTCGTGCGCGTCATGGGGCGGTATCGGTATCACCTCATTTTGCGGTGTCCCGATAACAAGCGGCGCAGACAGCTGATCGCAGGGATTCTTACGGAATTTTCAAAAGACAAACAAAACAGAGGGGTGACCGTATTTGCGGAACTGAACCCTGATACACTATAGGAGATGTGAAAAATGGCACAGAGAACGATTTTGACGATTGGGGACGAGACGCTGACCAAAAAATGCCGTCCGATCACTGATTTTAATGAACATCTGGCAACGCTTTTGGATGATATGACCGAGACCCTGATCGCTTCGGGGGGCGTTGGGCTGGCAGCACCGCAGATCGGCGTTCTGCGCCGTGTCGTCGTGCTGCTGGATATCAACAAGGATCCTGAAGAAGTAATCGAACTCATAAATCCGGAGGTGATCGAGCATAATACACTCGAGGAGACGGTAGAAGGTTGTCTGTCTGTTCCGGGCAAGTATGGCTATGTGATGCGCCCGACTTGGGCGAAGATCCGCGCACAGGATCGTCATGGCAACTGGTTCGAACGCGAGGGGGAGGGCATCGTGGCACAGTGTTTCTGCCATGAGACCGAGCATCTGGACGGCCATCTGTTCACGGAAAAGGTGACGGAGTATGTTGAGGTGGAGCAGGAATGAAGATCTTATTTATGGGAACGCCCGACTTTGCCGTTCCATCTCTGCAAATGCTGATTGACAGCGCACATGAGGTGGTCGGTGTGGTCACACAGCCGGATAAGCCGCAGGGACGTAAGCAGATCCTGACGCCGCCGCCTGTTAAGGCACTGGCGCAGAAACATGATATTCCTGTGCATCAGCCAACTTCCCTCAAAAACGAAGCATTGCTGCCGCTTTTGGAGGAAACACAGCCTGACCTCATTCTGGTCGTTGCCTATGGCAAGCTGCTGCCCAAATATATTTTGGAGTTTCCCCAATACGGCTGTATGAATATCCATGGCTCACTGCTGCCGCGCTGGCGTGGTGCTGCGCCCATTCAATGGTCGGTGATCGCGGGCGACGAATTTGCAGGCGTCGCGACCATGAAAATGGCAGAGGGTCTGGATACAGGCGATATTTATTTGATGGAGCGCACCAAGATCGGTGCGCAGGAGACCGCAGGCGAGCTGTTCGACCGTCTTTCCCAGCTGGGTGCACAGGTGCTTGCGAAAACCTTGGTACAGCTTGAACAGGGGACACTCGTCAGCATACCGCAGGACGAAAGTCAGGCGACCCATGCTTCCATGCTGGATAAGGAAATGGCGATCATCGACTGGACAAAGTCTGCACAGCAGATCGACTGCCTGATCCGCGGACTCAATCCGTGGCCCATTGCGCTGACTACGCTCGATGGCACACGCATGAAGATCTATGCGGCAAATCCGGAAACCACACAGGGCGAAGCCGGAACCGTACTCGAGGCAGATACCAAAAAGGGACTGCTCGTGGCATGCGGTACGGGCGCGATCCGTGTGCTGGAGCTTCAAATGGTCGGTGGCAAGCGCATGGCGGCAACGGATTACCTGCGTGGTCATGCGATCGCACTTGGAACAAAGCTGGGAGACTGATCGCAGGACGCGATAGGAGGTTTTCAGATGTTTGGATATTATTATGGATTCGACTGGACATATCTTGTCCTTGTCCTCCCGTGCATTATACTGGCAATGTGGGCACAGCATCGGGTGAATACGACCTTTCAAAAATATGAATCCGTGTATTCACGGCGCAGGATCACAGGCGCACAGGCGGCAAGCATGGTACTGCGGCAGAATGGCGTTTCCGGCGTGCGCATCGAGGAAACCTCGGGACGGCTGACCGATCACTATGATCCACGCGGGAATGTGATCCGGCTGTCCAACAGTGTATATCATTCCACTTCGGTTGCATCCATCGGCGTTGCCTGCCATGAGGCAGGGCATGCCGTGCAGTATGCAAAGGGCTATGCACCCATTCAGATCCGCGCGGCGATCATTCCGCTGACCAATTTGGGCTCTGCGCTCTCCATGCCGCTGCTGATTCTGGGACTGATCTTCAATTTCCAGAATCTGGCACTCATCGGCATTGCACTGTTTGGGCTGTCTACGCTGTTTCAGCTCATTACTCTGCCGGTCGAGATCGATGCATCCAGACGTGCGCTGGCATCCATCCAGCAGGGCGGACTGTTATATGATGATGAATACCCGATGGCGCGAAAGACGCTGACGGCGGCGGCATTGACCTATGTTGCAGCCCTTGCCGTCTCGCTGGCACAGCTTTTGCGTCTCGTGATCCTGTTTGGGGGCAGACGAGATGATTAAAAAAAGACCAACGACGGCAAGAGAAGTCGCAGCGTTCACCCTCTTTTCCATGGAGGAGGAGGGAGCATGGTCAGACGGTGCGCTCCATTATTATCTGGAGCGCGGGAGGCTCGACCCAAAGGATCGCGCACTTGCCACGCGCCTCGCGTATGGTGTGGTGCAAAATCAGATTCTTTGTGACTGGTATCTGCGCCATTTTTCCAGCGTGCGGCTGGGTAAGATCCAGCCACGCGTCAAGATCTGTCTCAGGCTGGGCATCTATCAGCTCATTTTGAGCGACCGCATCCCAGCCCATGCGGCGGTGAGCGAGACCGTAGACCTCATCCGGCACTATGGACACAGCACGGATCGCACGGTAGGCTTTGCAAACGGCATCCTGCGTGCCATCGCGCAGGCCGTTCAGGAGGACAAACTGCCGCGCATGGACTGTCCGGACAAGGAAAGCTATTACAGCCTGCGTTACAGTCATCCGGAATGGCTGGTGCGGCTGCTCTCGGCACAGTATGGACAGAAGGAGACTGCCGCACTGCTTGCGGCAAACAACGAGACCGCACCTGTTTCCATTCGCGTCAACCGCGCGAGAATGACGCGAGAGGAAGCGTACGAAAAGCTGAAAGCGCAAGGTTTCTCTGTGCATCTGCACGAAAAGGCAGAGGCGATGCTGTGGGCAGAAAATGGTGATATCGCAGGCAATGCGCTGTTTGCGGAGGGTGCAGTCACCATTCAGGATACCGCAAGTGCAGTCTGCGTAGAGGTGCTTGACCCCAAGCCGGATGCGTTCGTGCTGGACTGCTGTGCTGCGCCCGGCGGCAAGACCTTCTACATAGCTGAGCGTATGGAGAACAAGGGCAAGCTGTATGCCTGCGATATCTACGCACATAAACTGGAAAAGATCGCGGAGGGCGCGGCGCGGCTTGGCTTATCCATCGTGCAGCCCACCTTACAGGACGCGGCGGAGCTGCGTGAGGGCTGGATGGAGCAGGCGGATTTCGTGCTCTGTGATGTACCATGCTCCGGTATGGGCATCATCCGAAAAAAGCCGGAGATCCGGTATAAGGATGCAGGGGAAACCGAGGCTCTGCCTGAGATCCAGACACAGATCCTGAGAAACTGCGCGCAGTATGTGAAGCCGGGCGGAACATTGGTATACTCCACCTGTACCATCCTTGCACGCGAGAATGAAGCGATCGTGGATGCGTTTTTACAGAGTCATCCGAATTTTGAAGCTGTTCCCATCCAGCACCCTGTTTTCGGGGAAGTGCCAAGCGGTCGGGTCACCTTACTGCCCTCTATACACGGAACAGACGGATTTTTCATTGCAAAATTGAGGAGAAAACTATGAGCGAGTACATGCTCAAAAAAGAAATAAAGAATTTAACGGTCGAGGAACTGAAGGCAGAACTCAAAGAGATGGGAGAAAAGCCGTTTCGTGCCGGACAGATCTTCCAGTGGCTGCATCAGCCGGTAACCTCATTCGACGAAATGACCAATTTATCCAAGGATCTGCGAGCACGACTTGCCGAACGCTTTGAGCTGACCGTACCTGTCTGTGTGCGCAAGCAGGTGTCACAGGTGGACGGCACGCGCAAGTACCTTTGGCAGCTGCGCGGCGGGGACTGCGTGGAAAGCGTACTGATGAAATATGAGCATGGCAACACGGTCTGTGTCTCCACACAGGTCGGCTGCCGTATGGGGTGTAAGTTTTGTGCCTCCGGTCTGTTCGGTCTCAAGCGTCATTTGAGTGCAGGAGAAATTTTGGATGAAGTGCTCTTTATTCAAAAAGATTCTGGAGAATCGGTCAGCAATATCGTGCTCATGGGCACGGGAGAACCCTTAGACAACTATGACAATGTTCTGCGGTTTTTGCATCTGGTCTCCTGTCCGGAGGGCATTCAGATCGGGCAGCGGCATATTTCGCTTTCTACCAGCGGACTTGCCGACCGGATCGAACGACTTGCAAAGGAAAAATTGCAGATCACCCTTTCAATTTCGCTGCATGCGCCCGATGACAAAAGCCGCGTCAGTATTATGCCGGTGGATAAACGCTATCCGGTCGCACGGCTCATGGAGGCATGCAACTATTATTTCGATACCACAGGCCGCCGTATTTCCTATGAATATATGATGGCAAAAGATAAGACCGATCGCACTTGGCAGGCGGAAGAACTCGCAGCATTGCTGCGCGGCAGACCGGCACATGTCAACTTGATCCCACTCAATCCGGTGAAAGAAAGTCCATTGCAGCCCAGCAGTCCACAGGCCGTGCGCCGCTTCCAGCAGGTGCTGGAACGGCATGGCATTACGGCAACCGTCCGCAGACGGTTGGGGCCGGACATTGATGCAGCATGTGGACAGCTTCGCCGCAGAACCCTTGAAGAAGGTGAAACAAAATGATTGTGGCAGGAAAGACCCATCAGGGCATGGTAAGAAAAAATAATCAGGATACATTTTTGACCACGGTAAAGGAGGAGCAGGATTCCGCACTCCTCGTGGTGTGTGATGGTATGGGCGGTGCGGCGGCAGGCAATATCGCTTCCACCATTGCAGCGCATACCTTTGCGGAACGTGTAGAAGAACTATTCCAAACAACCCCCAGTCCCTCTATTCGCGCGCTGCGTGTTGCGGTCGCACAGGCAAACACTGCTGTTTTCCAAGCGTCGATCCATGATCCGGAACTGGCAGGCATGGGGACTACGCTGGTTGCGGCAGTGATCCATAATAAGCACACCATACTGCTCAACATTGGCGATAGCCGTGCCTATCGTATCCGAGGAGATGTGATCACACAGCTTACGCTGGATCATTCCTTTGTACAGGATCTTGTTCGCCGTGGGCAGATCACACAGGAGCAGGCAAGGTGTCATCCCAAGCGCAACCTTATTACCCGTGCGGTCGGCGTAGACGAAAGTGTGGAAGCGGATATTTTTGAGGGCGAACTCGCCCCGACCGATCTGCTGCTGCTCTGCACGGATGGACTTACGGGCATGCTCGAGGATCAGGAGATCGTTTCACTCATCAATGCCTCCCGTTCGCTGGAGGAGGCGGTCGATCACCTGATCGCGGCAGCCTGTGTCAATGGCGGAACCGATAATATCACAGCCGTATTATTCACAGGCGCAGGCATTATGAAGCAAGGAGAAGCTGAGAATGGATAAATACATAGGAAAGCTGCTCGATGGCCGATATGAACTTGTAGAGATCCTAGGTGTTGGTGGCATGGCCGTGGTATATCGCGCAAGAGATACCATCTTGAATCGTTTTGTTGCGATCAAGATCATGAAGGATGAATTCACGAACGATGAAGAATTCCGCCGCCGTTTCCGCAACGAATCACAGGCCGCAGCGCAGCTCTCACACAGCAATATCGTGCAGGTCTTTGATGTATCCCCACCAAACAGCCAGATGCAGTATATCGTCATGGAGCTGATCGAGGGGATCACACTCAAGGATTACCTGCTCCGCAAGGGACGCCTCTCCTGGCAGGAGACCCTGTTTTTTGCACAGCAGATCTCAAAAGCATTGGCGTATGTCCATAGTCATGGCGTGATCCATCAGGATATCAAGCCGCACAACATTATCCTGCTGCGCGATGGCACGGTCAAGGTTACGGATTTCGGTATTGCACGCTTTGAACAGAATCAGGAAACGCGTGTGATTCAGGAGGCCATCGGCTCCGTACACTATATCTCGCCTGAACAGGCGCAAAGTTCCCGCATCGATCACCGCGCTGACCTGTATTCGCTTGGTGTTGTCATGTATGAGATGCTGACGGGGACAGTGCCGTTCGATGGAGATACTCCGCTTGCCATCGTCATGAAGCACATCAATGCGCAGGCTGCTCTCCCAAGTGAGGTCGTTTTGGGTACGCCGCGTGGTATGGATGATATCGTGATGCATGCGATGTGCCCCAAGCTGGAGGATCGCTATGGCTCGGCAACCGAGATCTATAATGATTTGGAAAAACTCAAAAAGGAGCCGACCGCGCGTTTTTGGAAAGGGCTGCTGGAAATGACGCCGCCACCGCTGTCACCGCGGAAGGAACCGGTGGGTGACGAGACGATCGCAATGCCGCGCGTGACGAACAGCAGCGCAGCCGGATATGAGCCGTATGAGCCGGAAGACGCGTATGATGATTATGAGGAAGAAGTGCAGCGTCCGCAAAAGGCGCAGCAGAAGGTTTCCGCCCAGCGGTCACAGCAGAAGAATTCTTCTCAGCGTTCCCCGAACAGTCAGAGACCGCGCAAGAAGAAAAAACGTTCGCTGACTGATTCCCCAGCCGCTATGGCAGGCATCGCCGTTACGATCTTCGTTCTGATCGCGCTGGGCGTTTCCCTCATGATGATGCGTGCAGGGAGCTTTTTTAGCGGAGGGAGAAAGCTGGAGGTTCCGCCACTGATCGGGATGCAGTATACCGAAGCACAAAACAAGTATACCGGTCAGTTCCGTATCGTCGAAGGGGAACGCCGCCAGAGCCTGAGCGCACAGGAGGGTGAGATTCTCGACCAGTCCCCGAAATCGGGCTCAAAGATAGAAAAGGGTGGACTCATTACCGTTGTGGTATGTGCGCCCCCTGAAGTCAAACCGGAGGATGAGGTCATCACCATCAATCAAATGTTCATTGGCGCAAACTATCAGTATGTAGAAAATGAACTCAAGGATCTTGGACTTGTTGTCGAGATCGAGCGTGAGTCCAGCATGGAAGTGGAGAAGGACAAGGTAATCCGCACCGATCCGGCTTTGGATTCGCAGTTCCATGAAGGGGATCATATCATTCTGGTCGTCAGCGATGGCGCAGAGGATATGGAAGTTTCCGTACCGCTTTTGGTTGGCAAAAGCTATGAGGATGCCAAGGCTATGCTGACGGAAAGCATGCTGACAGTCAGCTCGACACGAGAGTATAACAACGATTATCCGGAGGGGCAGGTATTCAAGCAGTCTATTGACGAGGGCAATTTGGTCAAGGTCGGAACAGAGATCCTGCTGTATGTTTCCAATGGATCGGAACAGAAGCCGGAGCCAGAACCGGAACAGCCTGTGCAGGAGCCGGAGCACTCAGGCGATCCAGAACTCAGCGGCCATGGCTCGACAACGGAGCCGGAACCGGATAAAGAGACGACGGCAAATGTATCAATTGATCTTCCGGTGGGCAACAAGTCAGTCGTATTGGTCGTGGAGATGAATGGTACGGTTGTTTCTGCGGATAGGACGTATGATCCGGAAGTTGAAAATCCGGTCAATATATCGATCTCAGGTCCGGCTGGTACAACGCAGACAGTCGATATCTATATCAATGGGGCACATGAGAGAAGAAGTGTCACATTTCCGGAGTCATAACGATATGAGAGGACGTATTTTAAAGGGTGTCGGCGGTTTCTACTATGTAGATACCGCTGATGGCATCATCAGCTGCAAAGCACGCGGGAGATTCCGCAAAACCATTGGCAAACCCATCGTGGGCGATCTGGTAGAACTGGAAAAGCAACCGGATGGTACAGGCTATCTGCTCGAGATCTTTGAGAGAAGCAACAGCCTCATCCGTCCGGCGGTCGCCAATCTGGATCTCATTGTTGTTGTGGCAACCGAGGCACAGCCCAAAACCGACCCCTTTCTGATTGATAAAGTCATTGCGATCGCGGAGAACAAGAACATTGAGCCGTGCGTCATCCTGAACAAGACCGATCTGCATGCAAACGATGCGTTGTATGAGGTCTATCAAAATGCAGGGATCACAGTGTTTCGCGTCAGTACGATCACCGGGGAGGGGATGGATGCGGTGCGTCAGTTCCTCCATGGAAAGGCGGCGGCGTTTGCCGGAAACTCGGGTGTCGGAAAGTCCAGCCTGCTCAATCAGCTGGTTCCGGATTTTGGTGCAGAGACCGGACTGATTTCTGATCGGATCGGGCGCGGCAAGCATACCACACGTCATGTGGAACTGGTTCCCTATACAGGCGGCGGATATATCGCGGATACACCGGGATTTTCCTCTTTTGATACCGAGCAGATGGATCTTGTGCTCGCAGGAGAGCTGCAATATACATTCCGTGAATTTGCGCCGTATCTTGGAGAGTGCCGATTTACCGGCTGCGCCCATGTCAAGGAAAGGGATTGTGCCGTACTGGAGGCGGTACGGGAAGGCAAGATCGCGAAATCTCGTCATGACAGCTATGTGAAGCTATATGAAAGCGTAAAGGATCTGAAGGAATGGAAACTTGGCAAGGAAGTGAAGCGTTGATCCTGTCTGGTGCGCCGGACAATGACATCGGATATGTGAAAACATTTTTGACGGCACATCCACAGGTGAAGATCGTCTGTGCAGATGCCGGATTGCGCCATCTGCACGAACTCGGGGTATCACCCGATCTGCTGGTGGGTGATTTTGACTCCGGATTCGAGCCGAGTGGGGCAGGAGAGATCATTCGCCTGATCCCTGAAAAGGATGATACGGATACCATGCACGCATTGTCGGTGGTGATGGAGCGCGGCTGCAAAACGGTCTGGATCGCCTGTGCGACAGGCGGGCGGCTCGATCATCTGCTTGCAAACCTGTCTCTTTGTGAATATGCGGCAGAGCGCGGATGCAGCTGTCATATCTTGGATGCACAGAATCTGGTGCAGTTTATGGCAGCCGGACAGACGGTACACATTTCCAGAGAAATGGGATACCGCTACTTTTCGATCATCCCACTGGATAAGTACCTGCAAGGACTCACCATCCATGGTGCAAAGTATCCGGTAGAAGCGGCTGCGGTCGATCGCAGCCAGGTGTATACCGTCTCCAATGAAGTAACGGAAAATGAGGCAATTCTTCGGACAGAATCCGGAAGTGCCTTGGTCATTTGCTCAAAAGATCGAACAAACTAAATATTTGTGACAATCGCTCTGAATTCATTTGGAATCAGGGCGATTTTTTTCTCCTGCCTGCAATGCAACTTTGGACTTGCCATCTTGCAAAAACGCAAAGCTTGCCGTATAATAGAGATACTACGCTAAGGAGGTCAAAAAAATATGGTTCAAGGTCTTAAGCCGATTTCCAAAATTGCATCCCAGATCCAGGCGTCTACAACACTGGTGATCGATGCCATGTTCAAGGATATGAAAGCAAGCGGCATCGATGTCGTCGGGTTTGGTGCAGGAGAGCCTGATTTCCCAACGCCGGAGCATATCAAGCAGGCGGGCATTATGGCGATCGAAAACAACCACACCAAGTATACGCCGGCTTCCGGATTGCTTGACCTCAAAAAAGCGGCTTGCCATCGTCTGCGCATCGACAACGGACTGGAATACCGTCCGGAGCAGATCTGTGTGGCATCGGGCGCAAAGCATGCCATCTATATTGCACTCATGGTGCTGTGTAACCCGGGCGACGAAGTCGTTATTGCCGCGCCATACTGGGTCTCTTACAGCGAAATGGTGCGTCAGGCGGGCGCAAAACCGGTGATCGTTGCAGCCGGAGAAGAGGCGCATTTCAAGATCACAGCCGAGCAGCTGGAGGCAGCCATCACACCGGCGACCAAGGTGTTCATGCTCAATTCGCCCTCCAATCCAACGGGCATGGTCTATACCAAGGACGAGCTGGAAGCGATCGCGGCAGTCTGTGTGAAACATAATATCTATGTATTGGCAGATGATATCTACAGCAATCTGGTTTACGATAATTTGGAATATCATTCCATCGCCTCTCTTGGCGAGGAGATCAAGCACCGCTGCATCGTCATCAATGGCGTTTCCAAGTCCTACGCAATGACTGGATGGCGCATCGGTTATGCAGCAGCAGAGCCGGAGATTGCAAAGGTCATGAGCAACTATGTGAGCCATTCCACCTCCGCGCCCAGCACCGTTTCTCAGTATGCGGCGATCGAGGCACTCAACGGTCCACAGGAGGATATCGCGGAAATGCGCAAGGCCTTTCAGGCACGCCGTGACCATCTGGTGACACGTATGAATGAGATCGAGGGTGTTTCCTGCATCAAGCCGCAAGGTGCGTTCTATGTGATGATGAACATGGAGTCCTTCCTCGGAAAAGAGATGTATGGGCGCAAGATCACCTGTGATGATGATTTTGCACAGCTGTTTTTGGAGAAGGGACTGGTTGCAACCGTGCCCTGTTCGGCGTTTGCAGCACCAGGATTTATCCGCTGGAGCTATGCAACCTCTATGCAAGAGATAGATAAGGGTCTGGATCGTCTGGAATCCTTTATTAAAAATGCATAAAGTTAGCAATAACCTGTATTTTTTCTTGCAGGGAGGCTTAAAAACTGTTAAAATAAAGACGGACGTTTTGTCCGTCTTTTTATTTTTCACTATCTGAAATTTTTTATTGTGAAAGGAATGTCTGACATTGAGCGCTGTTTATGAAAGTCCGTTTTCGGCACGTTATGCTTCTGAGGAAATGTTGTATGTATTCTCCCCAGATATGAAATTTACCACATGGAGACGCCTGTGGATCTCTCTGGCAAAGGCAGAGAAGGCTCTCGGTCTCAATATTACCCAAGAGCAGATCGATGAGATGGAAGCCAATGTGGAGAATATCGACTATGCAGTCGCACGCGCACGGGAAAAGGAAGTGCGCCATGATGTTATGAGCCATGTTTATGCATTCGGTAAGGTTGCACCAAAGGCAGCCGGCATCATCCATCTGGGTGCAACAAGTGCTTATGTGGGAGACAATACCGATATCATCCAGCTGCGTGAGGGTCTGCTGCTCGTGCGCAAGAAGCTCGTTGCTGTGCTGGACAAGCTATCTGTTTTTGCAGAGGATCATAAGGCACAGCCAACCTTGGGATTTACCCATTTCCAGCCCGCACAGCTGACCACCGTGGGCAAGCGTGCCACACTCTGGATGAATGAACTGCTGATGGATCTGGACGAAGTCAACTTCCGTCTGGAAAATCTGCGTATGCTCGGCTCCAAGGGCACGACCGGCACACAGGCTTCCTTTGTAGAGTTGTTCGACGGTGACGGCGAAAAGATCAAGAAGATGGAACAGATGATCGCAGACGACTTTGGCTTTGCAGGTGTGACACCGGTTTCCGGTCAGACCTATTCCCGTAAGATCGATGCACAGGTGCTTGCGACCCTGTCCGGCATTGCACAGTCCGCAGGTAAGTTTGCAACCGATCTGCGCCTTTTGCAGCATCTCAAGGAGATCGAGGAGCCATTTGAAGCACATCAGATCGGTTCTTCTGCAATGCCGTATAAGCGCAATCCCATGCGCTCCGAGCGCATCTGTGCTTTGGCACGTTATGTCATCTGCGACAGCCTGAACCCTGCATTCACCGCATATAACCAGTGGTTCGAGCGCACACTCGATGACTCTGCAAATAAGCGTATCTCCGTTCCGGAGGCGTTCCTTGCGGTGGATGCCATCCTGAATATCATGATCAATGTCGTTTCCGGTCTGGTCGTGTATCCAAAGGTCATCCATCAGCGCGTGATGAACGAACTGCCCTTCATGGCAACCGAAAATATCATGATGAGTGCAGTCAAGCGCGGCGGCAACCGTCAGGAGCTGCATGAGCAGATCCGTACCCATTCTATGGCGGCAGGCAAGCGCATCAAGGAGGAAGGTCTGGAAAATGACCTGATCGACCGCATTGCAGCCGATCCGATGTTCGGTTTGACCCGTGAGGAGATCCTTGCCGAGCTCGATCCGGCTCGCTATATCGGCCGCTGCCCCGAGCAGGTGGACGATTTCCTGCGTGATGAAGTCAAGCCGCGTATCGCCCCATATCAGGATGATGGCGAGATTACCGTGGAAATCAACCTGTAAGGAAGAAGTGCTTTGACTTTTTTCGTGCAAAGTGCTATAATACACGTCATGTGTATCAAATCTTAGGAGGGTTAGAAACGTGAAAAAGAGCATTTTCTCTTTCATTGCTGTTTTGCTTGTGATCGGTGTCATGGCAGCGGCAGTGATCACCGGATTTACCATTCCGGGCGGCTTCGTAACGCCGGTCAATATGTCGGCGGAAGAAGCTGCAAATGCAAAGGTAATTATTCCAAGCATCCATGATGCAACCAACGGCATCCGCCGTGGTTTGGATCTCGTAGGCGGTTCGTCCATCACATTCGAGGCCGATCTGCCGGATGACTATGACAGCAAGAACCTGTCGGACGATATGAGTACGGCACAGAGCCTGCTTCGCAGCCGCTTGACCGCGGAAGGATACACCGAAGCAAATGTGTCCATTCAGGGCGATAACCGTCTGCTGGTTGAGATCCCGAATATCAAGAATCCGGAGGACGCTGTACAGATGCTGGGCAAGACCGCAAAGCTCACCTTTGTGGATATGGCAGGCAAAGAATGGCTGACCGGTGCAGATGTCAAAAAGGCAACCGCTGTCTTTGGTGCTGCCTCTGCAAGCTCTGTGGTCAGTGAGTGGTATGTTGCGCTGGAGTTCAAGTCCGACGCGGTACAAAAGTTCTATGAGGCAACCAGTGCGATCTCAAAAATGGATCCGCTCAACGGACAGAATCGCCTGGCGATCGTGCTGGACGAGGAGATCGTATCGGCACCGGGCGTTTCCGAGGCGATCAACAGCTCCACCTGCTCCATCAATGGCAACTTCACCGAAGAATCTGCGCGTGAACTGGCAAACCTCATCAATGTTGGTCAGCTGCCGTTCTCTCTCAATCAGGTAGAGCTGCGCTCTGTAGGTCCGCAGCTGGGTGCAAATGCACTCCAGACAAGCGTTTATGCAGCGGCAATCGGTATTGCGCTCGTCTGCATCTTCATGATCGTTGTCTATCGTCTGCCGGGCTTTATCGCCTGCATCGCACTGGCATTTTACTGCACATTGGAACTGATCGTACTCGGTCTGCTGCATGTCAATTTGTCCCTCCCGGGGATCGCAGGCATTATCCTGTCCATTGGTATGGCGGTCGATGCGAACGTCATCATCTTTGAACGTATCAAGGAAGAACTGCGCGCGGGCAAGACGGTAAAGGCTGCCATTGATTCCGGATTTAAGCGTGCATTTACCGCGATCCTGGACTCCAATATCACCACCCTGATCGCAGCCGGTGTCCTGTATTTTCTGGGAACCGGTACGATCGTAGGTTTTGCAACTACATTGGGACTGGGCGTTATCCTGTCTATGTTCACCGCGTTGACCCTGACACATTTCCTGCTCAACCGCATGGTTGATTTCAAGATCCGCAACGCGAAGGTTTATGGCGCATAAGAAAGGAGGAATTGGAATGAAGAATCAATTTTCTATTGTAAAGCATTTTAAGATTTTCACGATCATTTCGATTCTGCTGTGCATTACAGGTCTTGTGAGCCTGCTCGCGCTGCCGTTTGGCGTGAATCTTTATAACTTCGATATCGACTTTGCAGGTGGTACGCAGATGGAATTCCGTATGCCGAACACGAAGCTCGATGCAAATGTACTGCGTGAGATCCAAGATCTCGTGAAAGACAAAACGGGCGTGACCCCGAACGCACCGCAGATCACAGGTGAGCAGAACAATGAGGTCATTGTTCGCTCAACAAGCCTTACCAGCGAGCAGCGTGCATCTGTCATCGCTGCAATGCAGGAAAAGTACAAGCTGACCGATGATGACCTGCTCTCAAATGAGGATGTAGGAAAGACAGTCGGTGATGACCTCAAGAAAGCGGCACTGTCTTCCGCGGTGCTCGCAGTCATCCTGATGCTGGTATATATTTCCTTCCGCTTTGAGTTTACCTCTGGTCTTGCAGCTGTGCTTTGTCTCGTGCATGATCTTCTGGTGATGCTCTCGGTTTATGTGATCTTCCAGCTGCCATTCAACCAGAACTTTATTGCATGTGCGCTGACCATTCTCGGCTACTCCATCAATGCGTCCATTATCGTATTTGACCGTATCCGAGAGAACTTGCGCACGGCACGCAAGGAAAGCTTCGAGGACATTGCAGATCGTTCGATCTGGCAGACTATGGGCCGTACCATCAATACCACTTTGACCACTATGTTTACCATCGGTATGGTATTCATTCTGGGTGTACCGTCCCTGCGTGATTTTACCCTGCCCCTGCTTATCGGTATCATTTCGGGTGCGTATTCCTCGATCTTCCTTTCCAGCTCTCTGTGGGCATTCTTCAGAAAGCGTTTGAAAAAGCGTCATCACGCTGCATAACTGCATGACCATAGGATGGATCATGGCACCACAAAAGCCAAGGAAATACCTTGGCTTTTGTTCTTTGGAAGTCATAGAACAACAAAAAGGAGTGTATGATATGCGTTTGGGAATTTCTACCGCTTGTTTTTATCCCGAGCCGATCGAGGTCGCTGTAGAGCGGATCGCCGTATTGGGGTTTCACACAATGGAAATCTTTTTTAATACAGAGAGTGAATATGATGCGCCGTTTCTCAGGCAGCTCAAGAGAGCGGCGGAGCGGCATGCGATTGATATCGTGTCCATCCATCCGTATACATCACTCATGGAAGGGATGCTTCTGTTTTCTGCCTATCCGCGCCGGACAGAGGACGGTTTTGCACAGTACCGCCGCTATATGGAGGCAGCAAAGTATCTCGGCGCGCGCTATCTGACCTTCCACGGGGAACGCTTCATGGGAGAGGAGAGCCTGTTTGACCACATGGAACGGGCGTATACGGTCTATCATCGGCTGTGTGCCATGGCAGATGAAATCGGCATCACGCTGACGCAGGAGAATGTCGCATGGTGCAAATCCAGAGAACCACGCTATCTGCATTTGCTCGAGGAACATGTGCCTGAACTGCATTATACGCTTGACCTCAAGCAGGCCAGCCGTGCCGGATATCATTGGGCGGAATACCTCGATATCATGGGGGAACGGCTCTATAATATCCACATCAACGATTATGACGACACCCATAGCTGTTTACTGCCGGGAGATGGCAGCGTGGAATATACCGCGCTGCAAAAGGCACTGGACGGGATCGGATATGACAGGCAAATGCTGATCGAGGTGTATTCCTCCAATTTTAAGGAGGATCGTGAGATCGCATGTGCCGCAGAGGTCTTGCAGCAGCAAATGCATTGCAGGCTCTGACGGCTTTGCGCACGCAGGGATATGCGTCACAGCCGCAGCAGATCTTGGGGAAGGATCGGGAAGGACTCAAAAAGTTTTGTTGTTTTTACAAAAAACCTCTTTGCGCTGGACTGGTGATATGGTAAAATAAAAAAGAAATAAGGATTTCAGCGATTCAATCGAATTTAGAATAGAGAGAGTGATTTTTTATGAAGTGCCCGTTCTGTAACTATCCAGACAGCAAGGTAGTAGATTCGCGCCCCACTGATGAAGGAACCAGCATTCGCCGCAGACGGGAATGTCTTCAGTGCCTCAAGCGTTTTACGACCTATGAAACCGTGGAACGGTTGCCTTTGATGCTCGTCAAGCGCGATGGGACACGAGAGCCATATAACCGCCATAAGCTGCTTTCGGGCGTCATGAAAGCCTGTGAGAAGCGTCCCGTACCGCAGGCACGGCTGGAACAGCTGATCGATTCTGTAGAGCAGAAATTGTTTGGAACATTGGAGAGTGAGATCTCCTCCCAAAAGATCGGTGAAATGGTGATGCAGGAACTCAAAAATGTAGATGAAGTGGCATATGTGCGCTTTGCGTCCGTATATCGCCAGTTCAAGGATATCAATACTTTTTTGGACGAACTCAATTCGCTTTTGCAGAGCAAAACATAAGCGAGATAAACAGTTGACTTTATGCCCAAATGGAGGAAAATCAATGGAAGCAGCAACAACAGTTGGATGGGATGCGATCACACAGGCAATGCGTAAGCAATATCCAGAGCAAACAGCACCAACACATTATGCGCCTCTCGTGAGCTACCGTCTGGGTGGAGACGATCCCCTGGATGGCATCAGCATTTATGACGGCGGGTCGTTCTATCATTTTGTAACCTATGGATTTTCAGAGCTTTATGAAAAGGAATCAGAACAGCGCGATTACAGTGGGTTTGGGTTTGAGTTGACGCTCAAGGTTGCAAAGAATGGCATCCGTAAGCGAGAGCGCGAACAGAAGAATATTTGTGGCATTTTGCAGACCATTGCGCGGATGTCATTTGAAAATGGTGAGATCTTCCAGCCGGAAGAATATATCTACACCGGACAGACCACGGGGATGGATGCAGACGGAACCTCCGCCATCAGCGGATTTTTGACGATGGAGGATGATGCATTGGGTACGATCCATACACCAAATGGAAGCGTGCAGTTTGTACAGCTGGTCGGGGCAACGGATGCCGAACTGCGGCAGCTGGTGGATGGCAAACAAACCGTTCGAGAGATTCTGCGCCGGATCCCTGGTGGCATCACGGATTATCTAAGAACTTCTTGTTTATAAGGAAACGCTGTAAACGAGAGGGGCAGTGCAAGTGCAACGTGGCCAAAATGATAAATACGCAAGAGTAGTTACCAGATCTGGTGAGGTTCGGGTCGAGATCTTTACAAGATACGGCTGGGAACTGGATGCACAGGCAGAAACGATCGTGGTTGATGGAAAAGAGTATATTACCATTATCATGATCCATCATATCATGAGCCTAGTCAGTCAGGGATATGAAATTGAATATGTATGAAAAGGGGGCAGGGGATTGCCTCAGAAAAGTGGTTCGATGAACCACTTTTTTTATTGTCACAATGCCTGAGGGGGGGCGTCACTCTGATCCATGACAGGATCATCTCATATGAATTATACAAAACCTAGGTTTACTAAAAAGAAAATACGAAAAACACTAAAGCAGAAAAACTTTGCCGACCCTACATCGATTTATCCAAATAACTTTACAACGTAACGGGGATCATACAAACGAGGTCGATTCGCACCCATAAAAAAACCCTCTGACCTGACCCAAGAGGGGCAGATCAGAGGAAGGAGGATCTCAAATCGCTTGATTTAATTTATGTATATGAAGGATCAGCAGAAATAGAACCAAGTTCTGCTGTCGTTTCCACCGTTTTGATTATAAATTCCTTGCTGATTTTCTTTGCAAATCCGGCAAGTGTCTTGCCAGGACCGATCTCAACACCGGAACACAGACCAGACTCCATACCGTTTGCCACCAGCGTTTTCCAGTGGACAGGGGAGCACATGTGCTGTTCCAGATGCGCAGGCAGATCGGAGCATTCCAGCAGACCGCCGGTCACATTGGTATAGATGGGGCATGAGGGAGCGTGCACAGTCAAGTCCTGTGCGAAAGCACGCAGTTCCTTCGCGGCATTTGCCATGAGGGGGGTATGGAAAGCACCGCTCACTGCAAGAGGCATTGCGCGGCGTGCACCTGCTTCCTTACAGGCAATGATCGCCTGATCGACGGCAGTGCGTTCACCTGCGATCACAAGCTGATTGGGGCAATTGTAGTTCACCGGAAATACGGTTCCATTCACCGAAGCACACGCCTGTTCAACAGCTTCATCTGCAAGCCCCAAAATGGCAGCCATGCAGCCATCCATAGAATCGGCAGCCTGCTGCATGAGTTGTCCGCGGCGGCGTACCAGTCGGATTCCATCCTCAAAGGTGAGTATCCCAGAGGCAACCAGAGCAGAATATTCACCAAGCGAGAACCCTGCACAGGCGGAGAAGGAAACGCCTGCATCCTGAAGCGCGGCATAGGCGGCGATGGAATGGGTAAAAATCGCGATCTGTGAATGTACCGTGCGGTTCAGTTCTTCCTGTGTGCTATCAAAACAAAGTTTTGCAACATCTATTTCCGCTGCCGCAGAAGCACGATCAAAGATCGCCCGCGCAGCCGTATTATTTTCGTACAGGTCTTTTCCCATCTCGGGATGCTGTGCGCCCTGCCCTGGGAAAAAAGCAAATCCATAGTTCATAAAATATGTTCCTCCGCAACTCGTGGTTTTAAAAACCACATCTTTTTTGAGATTTTTTGCTTTTCTGTGAAGAAAATGGTTGACATACCAGCTGCATCTTATTATAATATTGGAAGATTAGTTTGTCAATCAAACTATTGCAGGAAATTCTCAAAATGCATTTTTTAAGGCTGTTCGCCAGACCAAAGAACAGCGATTTTTGATAGATAGAGTATAGGCATTGTTTTATAAAATACATGCAAGGAGTGTGTACCGGATGGGCACAAAACTGATTGGTACCGGCAGCTATCTGCCGGAACGGAAACTAACGAATGAAATGCTGGAATCTATGGTCGATACCAATAATGAATGGATTCAAAAACGAACGGGCATTGCGGAACGACGCATTGCACAGCATACGGCAACTTGGGAACTGGCACTGGAGGCTGGTCGCCGCGCACTTGCCGATGCAGATCTCTCTGCGGATGCACTGGATCTCATTTTGGTTGGAACGGTAACACCGGATTACTTTACGCCCTCTGTTGCATGCATGGTGCAGGGCAAGCTGGGCGCAAGCCATGCGATGGCATTTGACCTCAGTGCGGCGTGTTCGGGCTTTGTTTACTGCCTTGAGGTTGCAGACAGCTTTGTGAAGGCCGGAAAGGCAAAGAATATTCTGGTGATCTGCGCCGAGACCCTGAGCCGTATCGTAGACTATACCGATCGCTCGACCTGCGTGATCTTTGGAGACGGGGCAGGCGCAGCTGTATTGCAGGCGTCTAAGGGAATGGATGGCATCCTTTCCACTTATATGCGTGCAGATGGTACACTGGGCGAATGTCTCAAAGCACGGGCATTGCCCGAGGAAGATCCGCTTGGAGAGACACGAGACGCGCATACGGATCGCTTTTTGCACATGGCAGGCAGCGAGATCTTTCGGTTTACAGCAGCAGCTGTGCCCGAGGCGATCGATACGGCATTGGGACGCGCCGGTATGACAGCCGACCAGATCGACTGGTTTGTGCTGCATCAGGCGAATGTGCGTATCTTGAATATGATCACAGCACGATATGGACTCGATCCTGATAAAGTGTATGTCAATATCAATCATTTCGGGAATACATCGGGGGCGAGTGTGCCGATATGTCTGGACGAAATGAAAAAAAGCGGACAGTTACAGGCAGGGCAATCCATTGTTGTCTGCGGATTTGGTGGCGGATTGACCTATGGCGCGGCGGTCATTCGGATTTGAGGAGGATATTATGAAGACCAGAATTACAGAACTGTTGGGGATCGAATATCCCATTTTTCAAGGGGCAATGGCATGGATCGCGGAAGGGACCCTTGCGGCGGCGGTCAGTGAGGCAGGCGGCTTAGGTATCATTGCAGGCGGTGCAGCACCCTCTGACGTTATCCGTGCGGAAATCCGCAAGGCACGCGCAGCAACCAACAAGCCGCTGGGTCTCAATATCATGCTGCTCAGTCCCAATGCAGATGATCTTGCGCAGCTCGCGATCGAGGAGAAGATTGAGGTTGTGACGACGGGAGCCGGCAATCCGGCAAAGTACATTCCGGCATGGAAAGAAGCAGGCGTTAAGGTCATTCCGGTGGTTGCATCTGTGGCGTTGGCAAAGCGCATGGAGCGTTCGGGCGCGGATGCCGTCATCGCAGAAGGTATGGAGGCTGGCGGACACATCGGAGAGACAACCACGATGGCACTGGTTCCGCAGGTCGTGGATGCGGTCGAGATCCCTGTCATTGGTGCAGGCGGCGTAGGAGATGGTCGCGGCGTTGCTTCCATGCTGATGCTGGGTGCGGAAGGCGTGCAATGCGGTACGATCTTCCTGACCGCAGAGGAATGCCGGATCTCAGATAAGTACAAGGAGCTGGTACTGAAGGCAAGCGATATCTCGACAATGGTCACCGGACGCGCGAATGGGCATCCGGTACGCGCACTCAAGTCCCCTGTGACACGCAAGTGTGCACAGCTGGAGAAGACAGGAGACGACCGATCCCTAGAGGAGATTGAACAAATGACAGCCGGCTCTCTGCGTAAGGCCGTGCAGGACGGCAATTTTGAGGAGGGAACCTTTATGGCTGGACAGATCGCAGGTATGCTCCATGAATCTGCTCCATGCAAAGTAATCGTTCAAAAACTTATGCAGGGCGCATGTGATGTGATTACACAGCGTGCCGCACGATTTGGAAAGGAAGGCGAATAAAGTATGGCAGTTGCAGTGATTACAGGTGCTTCACGCGGTATTGGTGCCGCAGTGGCAGAAAGACTCGCACAGCAGGGACATGATGTGGTCATCAACTGTGCATCCTCCGTGGAAAAGGCAGAAGCAGTTGCCGAGAGATGCCGTTCCTATGGCGTGCGTGCGGTGGCAAAGGCATGGGATGTTGCAGATTTTGCGGCCTGTGACCGTGCCCTCAAGGAGATCAAGGAAGAACTGGGGGTTGTCGGCATTCTCGTCAACAATGCGGGCATTACCAGAGACGGTCTGCTCGTTCGCATGAGCGAAGAACAGTTCGATGACGTCATCCGCATCAACCTCAAGGGCGCATTCAATATGCTGCGTCTGTGCGGTGCGATGATGCTGCGTGCAAAGGCAGGACGCATCGTAAATATCAGTTCGGTTTCGGGCATTGTGGGAAATGCCGGACAGGTCAATTATGCGGCATCCAAGGCGGGACTGATTGGCATGACAAAATCCGCCGCAAACGAGTTGGGCAGCCGTGGGATCACAGTCAATGCTGTGGCACCAGGATTTATTGAAACCGATATGACAGATGCACTGCCTGAGGAAGTTCGTGAAGGCATAAAGAAGCAGATCGCACTTGGCCGTTTTGGCAAGCCGGAGGAGATCGCCAATGTTGTGGCGTTCCTTGTATCGGATGCCGCGGCTTATGTGACCGGACAGGTCATCGTAACCGATGGCGGTATGGGGATATAACAGGAGGTCTTTTATGGAACGTGTAGTTGTTACAGGTATGGGCGTGGTCACGCCCATCGGAAATGATGTGCCATCCTTCTGGGAAGGGCTGAAAAATGGAAAGAACGGTATTGGGCCGATCACCCATTTTGATACGACCGACTACAAGGCAAAGCTTGCCGCAGAGGTCAAGGACTTTGACCCCACCATATATATGGATAAGCGCGAAAGCAAGCGTATGGATCGCTATTGCCACTTTGCCTTGGCAGCAGCAAGGCAGGCATGGGCACAGGCTGAGATTTCGGAAAATACCTTTGATCCATATCGTGCAGGCGTGTTCTTTGGTTCGGGGATCGGAGGATTGCCTGTATTTGAGAATGAGTTTACCAAACTGCTTGAAAAAGGAGCAGGACGCGTTTCTCCGCTCTGTATTCCAGAGATGATCGCCAACATGGGTGCAGCGCATATCTCTATGGCTCTTGGTCTCAAGGGAGAATCTATCTGCCCTGTGACTGCGTGCGCCACCGGCAACCATGCAATCGGAGAAGCCATGCGCGCGATTCGTCACGGCTATCAGGATATTATGGTTGCAGGCGGTGCGGAGGCCTCCATCATTCGGATTGCAACTGCCGGATTCCAGAATATGAAAGCCCTGCATACGGGAGAAGATCCCAATGCAGCATCCGTTCCATTCGATGCACGGCGCAGCGGTTTTGTGATGGGTGAAGGTGCCGGCGCATTGGTGCTCGAGAGTCTATCCCATGCAAAGGCACGCGGTGCAGTCATTCTGGGTGAGGTCGCCGGATATGGCGCGACCTCCGACGCATATCATATCACGTCCCCCGATCCGGAGGGCAAAGGCGGTGCGCGTGCAATGCAGCTTGCTATGGCAGATGCAGGCATGCTCCCGAATGAGATTGATTACATCAACGCACATGGAACCTCGACCCCGATGAACGATAAGATCGAAACGCTTGCCATCAAGCAGGCACTGGGAGAGGCAGCCAAGACCGTGCATATTTCTTCTACCAAGTCTATGACAGGGCATTTGCTGGGGGCGGCTGGCGCAGTGGAGGCGATCGCCTGCCTGCTCGCCATGGCACATGATACCGTGCCGCCGACCATCAACTATCAGGAGGCAGATCCGGCATGTGATCTCAATATCACGCCCAATCAGGCGGTACAAAAGCCGATCCGTGCGGCACTCAGCAACTCCTTGGGATTTGGCGGACATAACGCAACGCTTTTGTTCCGAAAGCTGGAGGATTAAATGAAAACGAATGAATTAAAGGAACTTTCCATTGCGCTGATGGATGCAGTGGCACAGCGCGGTGTTGCCGTATTTGATGTCAAATCAGAGGAGTTCTCCCTGCATATCGAACTTCCGACGGCAGGTGTGAATGCTGCCGCACCAGCTGTTGCGGTTGTAGCTGCTCCGGTACCTGAGACAGCCGCAGCGGAAGAAGTATTGTCCGGTACGCCCGTCGAAGCACCGCTTGTGGGCGTGTTTTACAGCGCACCGACACCTGAAGAACCGCCCTTTATCGAGGTTGGACAGCAGGTGAAAAAGGGAGATACCTTGTTTATTATCGAAGCTATGAAAACGATGAATGAGATCGTTGCACCCTGTGACGGTACAATTAGCCGTGTTCTTGCGCAAAACGGAGACATGGTGGAGTACAAGCAGGTACTGGTTGTGATCAAGTAAGGAGGAAATATCCTGTGTTGACCAAAGAACAAATTATGGAGATCATTCCGCATCGACCACCGATGCTTTTGGTAGATACCATTTTAGAGGTGACCGAGACTGGTGCGAAGGGAGAACTGCATCTGACAGGAGAGGAAATTTTCTTTCAGGGGCATTTTCCGGATAACCCGATCATGCCCGCAGTGTTCCAGCTGGAAGCACTGGCACAGGTAGGGGCTGTGGCGATCTTGTCACAGGAAGCACACAAGGGGAAGACCGCTTTCTATACCAGCATCGACAAGGCAAAGTTCCGTCAGATGGTGCATCCGCATGATGTACTGACACTGGAGGTGGAGCTGATCAAAATGCGCGCACCGCTGGCTGTGGCATACGGCAAGGCTTTTGTAAACGGTCAGCTGGCGTCAGAAGCCGAAATCAAATGCTTTATTGGCACATAATGCAGGTATAGGGATATGTTTCAAAAAATCTTGATCGCCAATCGCGGCGAAATCGCGGTGCGTGTCATTCGCGCCTGCCGTGATCTGGGTATTATCTCAGTTGCGGTTTATTCAGAAGCGGATAAAGAAGCCCTGCATGCGCAGATCGCGGATCAGGCAATTTGCATCGGTCCGGCAAATCCAAGGGACAGTTATCTCAATATGCAGAACCTGATTTCAGCCGCACTTGCTTCGGGCGCGCAGGCGATTCACCCCGGATTTGGTTTCCTTTCGGAAAATACGGAATTTGCAGAGCTTGCCATTCAGCATGGCATTGCTTTTATTGGCCCCAAAGCTGAGACCATTCGTCTCCTGGGGGATAAGTCGGAAGCCAAGCGCACCGCCATTGCGGCAGGGGTTCCGGTTGCACGCGGTTCAGATGGCGCGGTTGCCGATTTTGCAGAAGCGGAGCAGTGGGCACAGGAGATCGGGTATCCGGTCATGCTCAAGGCATCGGCTGGCGGCGGCGGCAAGGGCATCCGTGTCGCACATGCACCGGAAGAACTGCGATCGGCATACGATACCGCATCGAGTGAAGCACGGGCAAACTTCGGAGACGGCAGACTGTATATCGAGCGATATATAGAAAATCCGCGCCATATCGAGGTTCAGATCTTGGGCGATACGCAGGGACATGTCGTGCATTTATTTGAGCGGGAATGCTCCATCCAGCGTCGTCATCAAAAGCTGATCGAGGAAGCTCCCTCCTGTTTTCTGGATGCGGAGACGCGTGCGAAGATCTGTGGGGCAGCACGGGATCTTGCCAAGCAGGTGGGATATATCAACGCCGGAACCGTCGAGTTTCTGGTGGATCGCGATAAGAATTTCTTTTTCTGCGAGATGAACACGCGGATCCAGGTAGAGCATCCGGTCACAGAGCAGGTTACCGGCGTTGATCTTGTGTGTGAGCAAATCAAAATTGCGGCAGGCGAGCCGCTTTCATTTTCACAGGAGGATCTCAGTTTGCGCGGTCACGCCATTGAATGCCGCATCAATGCGGAGGATCCGGCACAGGATTTCGCACCTTGTCCGGGAAAGATCTATGGGATGCATTTGCCGGGCGGAGCCGGAGTGCGCATGGATACCGCAGCCTATCAGGGCTACATCATCCCACCTTATTATGACAGCATGATCGGCAAACTGATCGTAAGCGGAAACGACCGCACGCAAGCGATCGCGCGTATGCGGCGTGCCCTTGCAGAAACACTGTTTGACGGTGTGACGACAAGCACGGATTTTCAGCTCAAGTTATTGTCCTCCGATATCTTTGTGTCCGGAGGATTCCATACGAACTCGATCGCAAACGGCGATTTTGACCGCTGAGAGGAGGGAGAGCCATGCTGATCGACCTGTTTCAAAAAACCAGAACGACCTCCATGCAGATGAAGGATTCCAAGACCCTGCCGGAAGAAAAACCACAGATCGTGTGCAAGGGCTGCGGTGCGCAGCTGCAAGCGCGCAGCTACGGAAAAAATCTGTATGTTTGTCCATCCTGCGGACACTATGCCAGACTGCTTGCCTGCACACGCGTGCGCATGACGGTAGACAAGGATTCGTTTCATGAACTGTTTGGCAATATTCGCCCCTGTAATCCGCTGGGGTTTGAGGGATACAGCGAAAAAATACAGGCATTGCAGGAAAAAACGGGGATGCAGGACGCAGTTACGACGGGAACCTGCACCATTGGTGGGATCTCCACCTGCCTCGGCGTCATGGACAGCCATTTCCTCATGGCATCCATGGGCAGCGTAGTCGGAGAAAAACTGACCCGTTTGTTTGAGTACGCGACATGCCATAGGCTGCCTGTGGTTTTATTTACGGCATCGGGTGGTGCGCGTATGCAGGAGGGCATGTTTTCCCTGATGCAGATGGCAAAGGTATCGGGCGCGGTGCGCCGCCATTCAGAAGCCGGACTGCTTTATATCACGGTGCTGACCGACCCGACAACGGGTGGTGTAACGGCAAGTTTCGCCTCATTGGGTGACATCATTTTGGCAGAGGCTCACGCGACCGTGGGCTTTGCCGGACGGCGCGTGATCGAGGGAACGATCGGAGAAAAACTGCCCGATGATTTTCAGTCCGCAGAGTTCTTGCTTACACATGGATTTTGTGATAAAATTGTACCACGCAACCAAATGCGGCATACTTTGGAAACACTGCTCAAGCTGCATCAGTCACAAAGACAGGGGGATTCGATATGAGTACAAAAGAAAAACTCCCTGTATCGGAGAAAATGCGCATCATCCATGACAGCAGGCGACCGACCATTGATGACTATATTAAGGCACTGTTCGATGATTTTATCGAACTGCATGGGGATCGCGGCTATGCCGATGATCCGGCGATCTGTGCAGGTATTGCGACCTTTCAGGGGATGCCGGTCACTGTGATCGGTCACCGCAAGGGCAAGACGACCGAGGAAAACATTCGAGCAAATTTTGCAATGGCGCATCCCGAGGGCTACCGCAAGGCACTGCGCCTTGCAAAACAGGCGGAAAAATTTCATCGACCAGTTCTTTGCTTTGTGGATACCGCTGGTGCATTCTGTGGTGTTGGTGCAGAGGAGCGCGGGCAGGGTGAGGCGATCGCAAGATGCCTCAGCGATTTCATGGTACTGCGCACGCCTGTCATCAGCATCATTACAGGCGAGGGCGGCTCAGGCGGCGCGCTTGCGCTTGCGGTTGCTGACCGTGTGCTCATGCTGGAAAATGCGATCTACTCTGTGATTTCGCCGCGCGGCTGTGCATCTATCCTGTGGAAAGATCCCAGCCGAGAAGTGGATGCAGCCGAACAGCTTAAAATCACAGCGG
Source organism: Butyricicoccus sp. (assembly GCA_020025755.1). GTDB lineage: Bacteria > Bacillota > Clostridia > Oscillospirales > Butyricicoccaceae > Butyricicoccus. Next base: position 49,381 of record JAHHRO010000008.1, read on the forward strand.
AGGCTCTGCGATCCTTTGGCATGATCGAGGGGATCGTGCCGGAAAACGGCTCCCTGATGCGCAATCTCAAAAAGGCATTGCAGGAGCAGCTCAAAGGACTGCTTGCAGTTCCGACTATTGAGCAGCTGTTGGAAAAACGCTATGAAAAGTTCCGTAAAATCGGAATTTTCGCAGAATAAATTCAAACCAAGAACAAAAAGGAGAACGTGATTATGTTCGAGAAGATTTGTGAACTGCTGGCAGAAAAGTTTGATGCAGATGCTGAATCCATGACCATGGAGACCCGCATCAAGGAGGATCTGAATGCGGACTCTCTGGATGTGGTCGAACTGATGATGGATCTGGAGGAGAACTTCGGAATTTCCATCTCTGATGAAGAAGCAATGAAGATGTCCACCATTGGTGATATCTGCAAGTATATCGAAGCAAATCAGTGAGATGTATCATGAAAAAGCTGACCTTTCTATGGAAGGGTCAGCTTTTTTTTGTGGCATAGATTGCAGGATTGCGCCATAAGCTATCCTGTGAGGAAAGGAGCGATCTGCAATGCGCAATTGGGTACAAACGGTATGTATAGTGCTTTGCGCTCTGTTGTGCCTGTTTTTGATCCGGCACATGGTGCTGTATACCAATATCCCCATGCATACCCCGCATACTCCAGTACAGCGTGCAGGACAAGTCGAGACCGCCGAGCAGACGGATGCAATTGAGGTTTCACTGGACAGCGGTGCGCTCACGACCCTGCTTACGCGGCAGCTTCCGCTGGATTTTCCACTGCAAGAGATCCAGATTCAAATCACCGAGCAGGATAACCTGCTCTGTATGGCGCAGATCGAGCCAGAAAACCTGCCTTTGCCGCGGGCTGCGCATGTACTTTTGCCGAAGTCCTGTTCGCTCTATGCGCTCATTTCGGTTGGCTATGCCGATCAGAAGATCGTTCTCCATCCGGTCTCGCTGAAGATTGGCGGCTTGAAACTGCCCCATGCGCTGCTGACACCGATCGCGGAGGAATTGGGTACAGCCATTACGGACGGGATCCGTGCGCAAGGGATACAGATTTGTGCCCTGCGCATGCAGGAACAGCGTATGCACATTGGGATGACAGCAATGGGTAAAAAAACAGAGCAGACAAAGTTGTCTGCTCTGTTTGCGTGATTTTAGAGAACGCGGCCGCCCCACAGGAAGTTTCTGTTGTAGCTTCCGGTGTTGATGGAATCATATCGAATATAGGAGCCGGTGCGAGGGGAATGGATAAATTCGCCTGCGCCTGCGTAAATGCCAACATGATTGACCTTATCGTCCTTGCCGAAGAATACCAGATCACCTGGCTGCAATGCCGCGATGGAGTCAATGCGTGTATAGGTCTGGCTCTGTTCTGTAGAGGTACGAGGGAGAGAAATGCCCAGCGCATTGCGGAAGACATATGTAGTAAAACCGGAGCAGTCAAAACCGCTTGTTGGTGTGCTGCCGCCGTATCGGTATGGGATACCGAGGAACTGGTTTGCGTAATCGAGCAGCTTGCCTGCATCTTCGCTTGCCTGTGCCGGTGTTACGGCACGGTCGTGATACTGTACCTGCTTGGTATCGGTCATTTTCTGATCGAAGGTCAGGTAATCTGCATAGATATAACCTGCGGTATCATCGATCGCGATGCGATACCAGCCATCGACGATGCCATTGACATCAACACAATCATCTGTATTGAGCTGGAGCATCACTTCTGCATCCGTGTTCGGCTCGGTGCGGATGTTGACAGCGTCCGACTTGATGATGCCGGTGCCGAGGTCTACATCGCCGTCCTGTGCGGTACGGATATAATCTGCGCTGACATATCCGATCGCGCCATTGTATGCAATGTGATACCATTCATTGGTATTGTCGATGACTGCTACACGCGCACCGCCCGGAATGGAACCGATAACGGTACCGTTTGCAGAGTCACGGAAATTGAGGGTGGTGGTTGCGGTATTGACTCCGGTATAGAGTGCGGAAGCACTGCCGGAGATAATCACTGCGGAGATCGCAGTGGTCAGAATTGCTTTGATATGCTTTGCTGTATTCATCTGAAAAAGATCCTCCTGTACGCCGAAACGTTTCGACGCAGTGAAACGTTGGTTTTACTTTGTCGATAACGCGCGACCCAGCCAGATGGATGCGATATCCATTGCGCTCCACAGGCTGTTTTTCTCGCTTTTCTTCACGATACGATCTTTCATGCGAACCGTAGCACTGGTCTGTTGGAGCTGTACGGCAACCTTGGTTGCCACATCAAGGCCGCCCTCTTTCTTGGTTTCGAGGATCTGCATCATGATGATGTAGCGATCTTCCATGCTGCCATAATAGATAATATTTTCTTTACGCATGAGCGGATGCCCTTTATACATGAGCAATTCGCCCTCTTTTACGACTGATGCCATATTCAAAAATCTCCTTTAAATCCCTATTGAAACGCTATGTATTTGATTACAAATCGGTTACAAGCTATGATTACAATTTGATTACATGATAGCATAGCATACCCTTTTTGTCAATTAAAAATTTGTAAAACCTGTAAAATCAGGCATTTCTTATTGTCTGAGCGCGTCTTTTCGCGTATAATAATAAGGAAATCTTACAGGAAATGAGTTTAGCTGATGAAATTCGGATTTTACACACTTGGCTGCAAGGTGAACCTGTTCGAAACGCAGGCACTCATGCAGCAGGCCCGTGCAGGCGGGCATACCATCTGCACGGAAAATGCAGATGTATTCATTATAAATACTTGCAGCGTAACGGCTATCAGTGATCGAAAAAATATCCGTGCGTTCCATAAGATCCGCCGTGAGAACCCAAATGCACTGCTTGTCGCTTGCGGATGCTTTGCGCAGACGGAACCGGACAAGCTGGAGGCGAGCGGCGAAATCGATCTGATTTGTGGCACGGCATCGCGCGGCGAGATCATTCGCCTGTGTGAGCAGGCGGTGCAGGGAACGTGCGAAACGGATCTTAGCAGGTTCCGCACGCTGGATCGTACATACGAGGTGCTCCCGGCAGGTGTGCCTGAGGGACGCACCCGTGCTCTGCTCAAGATCGAGGACGGCTGCGACCAATACTGTACCTATTGTATCATTCCCTATGCACGCGGTCATGTACGTTCCATGCCGCCTGAATTGGCTGTGGAGGAGACCATTCGCCTGTCACGGGCAGGTGTCCATGAGATCGTGCTGACCGGCATTGAGATCTCCTCCTACGGACAGGATCTGCCTGAACGCTGCGACCTTACCGAGCTGATCGCACGGCTGTGTGAAGCAGTGCCGGATACTTATATCCGTTTGGGCTCTTTGGAGCCGCGCACCATTACAGAGGCGTTTTGTGAGCGGCTGCAGATCTATCACAATCTCCGGCCACATTTTCATTTGTCCCTGCAAAGCGGCTGCGATTCGGTGCTCAAGCGGATGAAGCGGCGGTACACTGTGGCATTCTTTGCCGAACGCTGTGATCTGCTGCGGCAGTATTTCCCCGATTGCTCCATTACGACCGATCTGATCGTTGGCTTTCCGGGGGAGAGTGAAGCGGACTTTGCCGAGACACTGGCATTTATTCGGACATGTGATTTCTCCGACATGCATGTGTTCCCGTACTCCGTTCGTCCAGGGACGCCGGCGGCGGCAATGCCTGAGCAGATCCCACTCGCGGTGAAAAATCAGCGGGCGGAGGCGGCGAAGGGCATCGCGGCGCAGATGAACCGAAGGTATCGGGAACGCTTCCTTGGCCGCACGCTGGAGGTGTTGTTTGAGCATCCAGAGGGCGCAGGGTGGAGCGGACACAGTGCCTACTGTTTTCCGGTTCATGCACAGGGTGCGGAAATTGCAAAAAATAAGTTATGCCATGTGCATATAGAGGCACTGACAGATACAGGACTGTCAGGAAGCCTGTAAATATAGAACGAAGAACGATTTAAGCAGAGGAAGAAAGGGGATAGGCAGACATGCGAAAGCAACCGATCGCATGGATCGCATTGCTGTTGTTTTTAGGCGGCACAGCTGCAGGGGCATTGAGTACAGGGGATTCCCTCATCAGCCGCTCGTATGTAACAGGGACATATTTGAAGACAATTTCTCAAAAAGCCAAGGCGGTTGTCGGGGAATTGGGAGAGACGCGTGCAAAGATTGCCGGTTTGGAAACGCAGATCAGTACAGTCAAAGACAAAATGGAAACACGGGTTGCCGCGTCACTCGGTCGATCCGTGGAGACCAAGCTGCAAGGCGGCAGCGTGATTACCGTGCCGGAAGGCACGGAGGTAATCCTGACACGCGGAAAAGGCATGACCCGAAAGGGGACATGGCTCAATCTGTCGACCGGAAAGCATGTAAGTACACAGCAGGTGCTCACGGAAAATCAGCGATATCTCTCTGCGGATGATGCGGCTGAATTGACCATTACAGAAGACAGCGTACTAAAGATCTTTGGTTCGTATCAGACTGGTGCATCGACCGTGGAAACGGGCGCGCGCTATACCGATTACGCCGATGCGCTGCACAGCTTGGGACTGTTTCAGGGCAGCCTCAAGGGATACGAACTGACACGCCCTGCCACTCGCGCGGAAGGACTTGTGATGCTCGTTCGTCTGCTGGGGGAGGAAGGTAAGGCAAAAGCATTTCGCGGAACACATCCTTTTACTGATGTACCGGCATGGGCAAACGCTTATGTTGCGTATGCCTATGAAAAAGGGTACACAAGTGGGATCAGCAAAACACAGTTTGGCAGCACCATGCAGCTGCGCTATTTGGATTACATGACGTTCCTTTTGCGTGCGCTGGGATTCTCGGATCGTGGGGGAGACTTTGCGTGGAGTTCAGCCGATCAGGCGGCAGTCGACCACGGCATCCAGACGGCAGCCGAGCGGGAACAGATCAAAAAGCAGGGACGCTTTTTGCGTGACCATGTCGCCTATACATCATATCGGACCTTATTTGCAAAGGATCAGGAGGGCAGGCGACTGTGTGATGTACTGGTGCAGCGCGGTGTGTTCACGGCGAAACAGCTGGAAAGCGTAGAGCAAAAAGGTTTGTGAAAACCGGAACCCATTTCCTCCGGATGGCATAGGATAAGGTGTAATCCACAAAAGGAGGAAAACATTATGTATCAAAATTCTTGCTGGGGCACCG
>JAHHRO010000079.1 GCA_020025755.1 Butyricicoccus sp.
GCGAACATAAATTTCAACCGCCGGCGCGACACGTTTCCCTGCTTTCCAAAGCAAACCCATTTAGCACAAATGAAAACCCTACGGATTTCCCTTAAGCCTAAGACTTACAACCGTTCCAGATCTTTCAAATAAAAATCTGTATAATATAAAACAAAATAGTCTTTGTTTTCCCAAATGAGACCCCAATTTGAAGCCGAAAGGAGGAAGCCCTTTTGCATAATCAAACCCTTGACCATTTGCCGCAAGAGCAAACCTTTTACCCCATTACCGCACAGGACGTATTAAACCACGTTTTAACCCTGCGCGTCACCACCTATGACCAGTCCCTGCTGCTCCGCAGGCTGCTCACCCTCGAAAACATGATCCGCACCGAGATCCACTTTGCAGAGCCGCTCTCTGAGCTGACACCGGAAACTGAACTCATCACACAGACACCCTATCAGGAAGTCTACGAGCAGTATCTGCTCGCACAGGTCGATCTCATGGACATGGAACTCGAACAGTACAACATGGATATGCAGGTTTTCACCAGCACCTACGGCGAATATGCCGCACGGTATCGCCGCGACCATCTGCCCAAGGCAGGAAAGCAGGTGAGTGGCTATGATTAAACTGCCATACCTACAGCCCCTCATGGGTCAGCGAAGCACCGTCTATCAGTTCACCGGACTCGACCGCCGTGCGCGGATTCCAGACGGCGCGGCACGCGAGATGCACAACCTGTCCGCGGAGGCTCTGCCCTGTATGGCGGTACGCAAACCGCGTGGCAAGGTCAAGGACTTGACAGCACCGACCCTGCTGGCTTTCAAAAATAGTCGGGAAATCATTGTATCCGGCGATAAACTTTTGGTCGATGGCGCAGAAAAACACACCGTACAGGCAGGGGAAAAGAAATGGGCGGTCATTGGAAACCGCGTCTGTATCTTTCCCGACAAAATTCTGTACAATGCCGAGACCGACAAGGTGGAAAGCCTTACAGCCAAGCAGACCGCGCAGACTGCCACATTCACGAACGGCACGCTGACCCTCGACACCGATGCTGTGTTCCAGAAAGGCGACGGTGTGACCATTACCGGCTGCACCCAGCACCCCTACAACAACCGCACGGTTGTCATTCAGGAGGTCGAGGGCAAGAAGCTCACGGTATACGACAACGTATTCCAGCATGGGGAACTCGGAAGTGAACAGCCGGAGAACTGGCAGGAGACCAATATCACATTGGAACGCGTCGTGCCCGATCTCGACTTTGTGTGCGAAAAGGACAACCGTCTATGGGGCACGCATGACAACGCGGTGTGCTGCTGTAAGTTGGGTGACCCCAAAAACTGGAACGTGTTCCACGGACTGTCCACCGACGCATGGGAAGCCGAGGTCGGTTCAGATGGGGCGTTCACGGGGATTGCCGCTTTTTCCTCTCATATCATTGCTTTTAAGGAACATATATGCCACAAGATCTACGGCACAAAGCCCACCGCCATGCAGGTACAGGTCGCCCACATCGACGGCGTAAAGGCAGGCTGTGACAAGAGCATTGTAAACGTGAACGAAAATATATTCTATTTATCACACGTTGGTGTGATGGTCTATGCAGGCGGTATTCCCGACTGCATTTCCCCACAGCTTGCCGCGCACTACACCCAAGCCGTGGGCGGCAGGCTGGGCAGCTGCTACTATCTCTCTGCAAAGCGGCAGGACGGTACGCATGAAATGCTGGTATTTGACACCACGAAAAACGCGTGGATCAAGGAGGACGACACCGCCGCCCTTGCCTTTGCAAACGATGGAGGGCGGCTGTACTGGATCACGAAAGATGCCTTATGGACGGACAGGGGAGAGACCGAGAAGAAAGTGCCGTGGAGTCTGACGCTGGGCGATTTCGTGCGTGTCAGCGCGGAGCGGCAGATCGTCGCGCGGCTGCATGTGCTCGTAGATCTTCCGGCAGGCAGCCGCCTGCTCTGCGAAATGCGGTATGACGGCGGTGACTGGCAGCCCGTGGCACGCATTCAAAATGCGCAGGGCGGTGCATTCCGCGTGCCGTTTCTGCCCAGACGCTGTGAGCGGTTCGCCGTCCGCCTGTCCGGTGTGGGCGCGGCGGTCATCAAATCGGTGGACATCAAACGATATGGAGGGAGTGACCAGCTTTGGCACAGTACATAAATGACCCTGTTCCGAAATATCGGCAGGACGATCTCAACAAGACGACCAAGGACTTACACGGTTATGTGACCGGACTTTCCGACCAGCTGCAATATCTGCTGGCGAATCTGGACGCGGACAACATCCCCGAATTGCCTGATATCATTAAGCGCATTGCAGACGCAAACGGCAATATCACAAATCTGGAAGTGACCGCCGAGGGGTTGAAGCTGACCGTGCAGGATCACGACAAGCGGCTCACGCAGGTCACAGTTACGGTTGAGGGTATCCAGACCAGCGTGGGCGACATGAAGGGCAATTTGTCTGAGCTCAGCCAGACCGTGAACGGCATCAAGACGCGCGTGCAGGACGCGGAGGGCAACCTTTCCACCCTGACGCAGACGGCAAAGCAGATCCAGACACAGGTGGCAGACAACAAGGGCAATATTTCCAGTCTGCGGCAGACGGCAAACAGCCTTTCCAGTCAGATCTCCAATCAGGGGAGTCAGATATCATCCCTGCGGCAGACGGCAAGCAGCATCGAGAGCCGTGTTTCCGACCTGAATGGCAAGTATTCCAGCCTCAAGCAGACGGTGGACGGATTTGACTTCAGCGGCATGGTCACATTCCGCGATCTGCGCAATGAATTGGACGACTACCCAACAAACCGCGACTTGGAGCGCGGACGCACGGTCATTGATGGGGCGTGCATCAGCACCGGAGAGATTGATGTCGACTATATCTATCTGCATGACCAGATGGAGGTGTTCGATGGGCGGAGTTCGGGCGGCTACATTGGCTACTGCCGCGGTTATTCCGATGAGGGCATTGGCGTGATGAACTCGCGCAGTACCGGTCAGTGTATCTGCACCAACGGCGGCGCAAAGCTTGCTTATGGAGACCGCAAGGAACTGGGCGTGTCCCGTCATAATATCTTTGCCACGGAGGATATCTATATTGAATCTGACCGCCGTGTCAAGGAGGAGATCCGGTACGATTTGGAGGAATACGAGGCGTTTTATCGGGCTTTGAAGCCCTGCACCTATTTGCTGCGGCGCAGGGATACCGGCAGGCGGCACACCGGCTTCATTGCACAGGAGATGGAGCAGGCTCTGCTCCAGAGTGGCAAGACAGCGATGGATTTTGCCGCCTACGGGTGCGACGAGGAAGCCAAGATATACGGCACGGAGGAAAAGGGCTTGTATCGCGTGCGCTATGCCGAACTTGTGGCACTCAATACCGCGATGGTGCAAAAGCTCATGCGGCGCGTGGACGCACTGGAACGAGAGCTGCAAACACTGAAAGGAGGAACAGAAAATGGCATTTAAGACACAGAAGGATGTGCTGGCAATGGAACAGAAGGACGGGCAATACTGGTCGGATTATGACAGGGAGCTGGCGCGGCGTGACCCCGATGCAGGCTTGTCCATCTACACGGCGAAGAAGAACTACCAGAACGCCAAGACGGACGCAGATCGCAAATACTGGAACCAGAAAGCGGAGGATATCCGGCGCAAAAACGGCGGCTACACGGCAGGCGGTGACGGTTCTGGTTTTATGAAAGACGACCGCTACTTTACGCACAGTGATCCTTACGCTGACCGCATGAATGATGCGCTCGATAAGCTGCTGGGCTATCAGGCGTTTACGAACCCGTATCAGGGCAAGATCGACAGCACGCTGGACAAGATCACGGGGCGCGATCCGTTTTCCTACGATGCGGAGAAAGACCCCATGTTTCAGCAGTACCGCAAGACGTATCTCAGAGAGGGACAGCGCGCCAATGAGGACACGATGGGCAACTATGCTGCGATGACGGGCGGTATGCCGTCCACGGCGGCGGTCAATGCGGCAAGTCAGGCGCAGGACTATTATAATGCCAAGATGACAGATAAGATTCCAGAGCTGCATCGGCTCGCATACCAGATGTATGCAGACGAGGGCGACAACCTGTTGAAGCAGCTTTCCACCATGCGCGGCTTGGGGCAGGATGCACTGTCTGCGTGGGGCGCAAACCAGCAGCTCATGCAGGATCAACTGGAGGCGGTGGGCAAGATGTCTGACCGCGATTATAACCGTGGGTTCAACAAGTGGAGCGCGGATCATCAGGTAGATCGGGAGCAGATCAAGGACGAGCAGTGGGCAGGGGAACACCGTCTGAATGCTCAAAAGCGCGCCCAGCAGCTACTTCTCGAAATGGTCAAGGCAGGGCAGACGCCCAGCCATGAGACGATCGTCAATGCGGCGTGGAATGATAAGGATGCGGCACAGCTTGCCAAGTGGTACAGGGAGCAGCTTGCGTTTGAACGTGCGATGCAGCTTTCCAGACTGCGGAAATAAAAGAAGCCCAAAGAAGCCCCGAAAGGGGCTTCTTTGTTTGCTTTGGAAAGCAAACGGAAACGTGGTTTGGGGAATCCGTTGGGTTTTCTTTTCTGCAAAATGATTTGCTTCGGGAAGCAGGGAAACGTGATTTGAGGAAATCCGTAGGATTTTCATTTCTGCTAAATGATTTGCCTCAAAGCAAAGAGGAATGTTTTTAGAATCGTCCGTAGGATTTTCATTTCTGCTAAATGATTTGCTTAAAAGCAAGGAGTAACGTGTCGCGGTCTCGCGACGGAGACACAAGGAATAGAACCTTACGGTTCTTATCCTTGTGAATCCAACACTCCCTTCCATCCGGTGGAGAATGGCAATGCCCCAAGGGTCGTAAAGTATGAACTCCGCCACAGGCGGAATGGTTCAGCCTTTTTTGGAAATGGCTTTTCCTGCAATCATTCAAGATTTTTGTGCGTTGG
>JAHHRO010000080.1 GCA_020025755.1 Butyricicoccus sp.
AAACGATAAAAAACGATAGGATACGCAAAGGATACCGTGTTTTTGCATAAAATCAAAGGTTGGAGGGAGTGGCTGCACGCAGCAAATCTGTGAGGGGTGCACCAGCGCGGTTGGAGGTGATCTTTTTGGAATGCATATCAATAACAGAGAAACGGACGGAGGACCAGCCTGCCTGTGGCTTGCGGTAGCTGACTTCGCTTGTGCGCCAGCGCAGACGGGCAAGCGCAGAGGTGTCTGCGGCTTGACAGATCAAAATAATGCTGATGAGGGTGAATTGATGGGAGGCGTCCGGCTGAACCAGTGTGCACTGCACCTTTTGTGCATAGTGCCACCAATCATCAAGTGCGGCACGATCCAGATGCGGTTCGGAAAATAGCAGCCGATGTTCGTGGCTGTGGACAGGAGCACCGCCGATCGGGATGACACCGAGCATTTTTTGCTCTATATTGCTGTCAAACTGTGCATGCAGGGCGGTCAAACGATCGGCTATGGATACATTGCGCCTGCTGTGAAAGAGGGGGTCCAAATGGGATTCGATGCTGTCCCGCCAAGCGGTAAAATAAACGGGGAAATTTTCTTGTTTGTTCATAAAAAATATCTCACAGATCTGCCGGATATGTGCCGTCTTCAGTCATACGGCGCAGGGTTTCCTGTACGTTTGGTTTGTCTTCCTGATAGGTCACGCCGAACCATTTTGCGTTTGTGGTCAGTATCTTGGCGGTTGCCTTACCCTGCGTGATGAGGGTATCCACAGCAGAGGGCAGATAAAACTCGGCCTTCATCGGATCTTGCGGCAATGCTTTCCGGAAAAAGTCATGCAGCTGTGCGTCCAGTTCTTGCAGGAAGGAGGGAGTAAACCCCCAAAGATTCATAGAGACCGGCGTACCGGATGCGATCTCACCGCCTGCTCCATCAGTAAAGCGGATAACGCCGTTAGAATCCTTTGCGATCTTGGTGCGCTCAACGATATCTATAAGAAATCCGTCTGTATCGGCGGTGCATACACCACGAGAAACCGTGCCGTTTTCAGTCAATGTATTTTCGACGGCGTACCCAACCATACAGTAGCGATATTTTTCATCATCTGTAGTATGCGACAGAAAATCATACATCTTGGCAAAGGCATCTGCGCCATAGAAGTCATCAGCATTGATGACGGCAAACGGAGCATCAACGGCATCCTTGATACAGTAGATGGCATGGCCAGTACCAAGGGGCTTTTCGCGTCCGTCAGGTGCTGCGAGATCGTGCGGAAGTGCAGAGAGGGTCTGGTAGACATAATCGACCTGCATGAAACGGCGTGCTTTTTGTCCGATCGCCTGTTCAAAAGCTTCCTCGAGTTCGGGTTTGATGATAAAAACAGCACGGCGGAAGCCTGCACGATAAGCATCGTAGATCGAGTAGTCCAAGATGATCTGTCCGTTAGGACCCAGAGGGTCGATCTGCTTGAGCCCTCCATAACGGGACCCCATACCGGCAGCCATGATGACCAAAATCGGCTGATTCATTTTTATATCTCCTTCCAAAATATGTATTCTCATAATGTTATCAAAATGTACCTCTATTATAACCGACAAGTACCGCAGTGGCAAGAGTGAGGGTGGCAAAATTGACGAATTCTACTGCTGGAACCTATGAAAAATTAAACAAGTTAGAAAAAATAAGATTTGTCAGATACAGAACGCGCGAATACATTGAAAAAAAACCGGTAAAATGATAAAATATGTAAGGTTGAAAACAATGCAAACAACTGCTTTCTGTCTATTTTGCTTCAATACGAAAAGAGAGGTAGATCTATTATGATGCGTAGAACGAAAATTATTTGTACGCTCGGCCCTGCGACCGACGACAAAGAAGTCCTGAAGGACATGATGCGTGCGGGCATGAACGTTGCCCGTATGAACTTCAGCCATGGCTCTCATGAGGAGCATAAGGGTCGCATGGATCTGGTCAAGGAATGCCGTGAAGAACTTGGCCTGCCGATTGGTATCATGCTCGATACAAAGGGTCCTGAGATCCGCACCAAGACCTACAAGAACGGCAAAATCGAGATCCAGGATGGCCAGACCTTTACCCTCACCACCCGTGATATCGAAGGCGACGAGAGCATCGTTTCCATCACATATGAAGGTCTGCCAAACGATGTAAAGCAGGGTACCCGTATCCTGATTGATGACGGTCTGATTGCTTTTGAGGTACAGGAGGTCAAGAACGGTACTGATATCGTTTGTAAGGCACTCAATGGCGGCCCACTGTCCAACCGCAAGTCCATCAATGTACCAGGCATTAAGCTGAATATGCCTTTCGTTTCCGAAAAAGATCGCGCAGACATCATTTTCGGTCTGAGTCAGGATATTGATTTTATTGCAGCATCCTTTACCCGTACCCGTCAGGATATCCTCGATATCAAGGCGATCCTCAAGGAGCATGGCAAAGAAGATGTTCAGATCATTGCAAAGATCGAGAACATGGAAGGCGTGAACAATGTACGCGACATCCTTGAGGAGGCAACCGGTGTCATGGTAGCGCGCGGCGACCTCGGCGTGGAGGTTCCGTATTACGAGCTGCCTGAGATCCAGAAGCACCTCATCAAGACTGCGATTTCCATGGGCAAGCGCGTTGTAACGGCAACCCAGATGCTCGATTCCATGGCAAAGAACCCGCGTGCAACCCGTGCAGAGGTATCTGACGTTGCAAACGCTGTATTTGACGGCACTTCTGCAATCATGCTGTCCGGTGAAACCTCTGTTGGTAAGTATCCGGTCGAAACCGTTCGTACCATGTCCCTCATTGCATCCAATGCAGAGGCAAAGATCCACTATGATCGCCGCCGCGTGACCCGTGACGAGTTCACAGGCATGGATATGAAGGGCGACAAGAAGACCAATGCGATCGCACATGCGACCTGCACCACCTCCGCAGATCTGGGCGCAAAGTGCATCGTTGCAGTCACCCGTTCCGGCTCTACCGCTTATGCAGTATCTTCTTTCCGTCCGGGAACTCTTGTTGTTGGTGCAACCTACGATGAAAAGACCTTCCATCGCATGACCATGTCTTGGGGCGTTCTGCCGGCACTCATCAAGGAAGTTGGCTCGGGCACAGAACTGTATACACAGGCTGTGCATGCAGCAGTCAATGCCTGCAATGTAAAGCCGGGTGATATCATCAGTGTAACTGCTGGTATGCCGGTTGGTCATGTGTATTATACAAACACCCTGCGCGTGATCGAGGTAACACAGGCTTACATCGATATGGCGTTTGAGGACGAATAATTGGGCATTCGGCGGCTGTTCCGAATCCTGTGGCGATGCCTGCTTCTGGTCATACTCGCCATTGTGATTGCTGGGGGCTGGTTTGTATTCCGCTTTTTTGCGGATAACGGTTACCAGCGGGATACAGAGTCGCTTCAAGGAGCAGACCTTGGGGTTCAGGAAAAAGAGAACGGCAGCGTTATAAACATTGCGCTCTTTGGCGTAGATGCAGACAATGACGGTACACAGCGTGCCGACTGCATCATGGTGCTGTCGCTCGACCGTGCAGACGGGCAGGTCAAAGTGACCTCTCTCATGCGTGACTCTAAGGTAGAGATCGACGGACATGGCACAGGTAAGCTCAACCATGCGTACAGCTATGGTGGGCCTGCGCTTGCCATCCGCACGATCAACCAGAATTTCGGACTCAATATCGAACACTATGCACAGGTCGATTTTTCACAGATGGCAAATCTGATCGGTGCATTGGGTGGTGTTGTGATCGATGTCAAAGAAAAAGAACTTCGGGAACTGAATAAGTTTATTGGGGAATATTGCCGCGCCGCCAATGCGCCGGAATGTCGAGTGGAACAGGCTGGTGTACAGAGACTCAATGGCATTCAGGCGATGAGTTATGGTCGCATCCGTAAGGGTGGGACAGGCGATGACTGGGGGCGCGTAGAACGGCAGGCAGTGGTGCTGCAGGCGATGTTCCAGCGTGTACAGGGTATGTCGCTGCCTGAGCTGACAGAGCTTGCACCAAAGATGCTCAAATATGTCACATCCGATCTGTCCCTTTTGGAGATCACTGGACTTGCGGCAGGGATTCTGCGGCATGGAATACCGGCGATCGACCATGGAAGGATTCCAACAGATGGAACATGGGAGTATGGTGGAAAACATCAGCAATATATTGTCTTTGATCTGGAAAAGGCGTCTGCTCGCCTGAATGATTATATTTATAATAATATGCCGCTCAATGGCACATAAAAAAACGGACGCGTATGCGTCCGTTTTTTTGGGGGGCTGTCAAAGAGATTTGACAGCCTTTGCAGCGAAATTGAGTCTCCTCTCAGATACAGAGCCAGTTTTTACTGGAACTGTATCTGAGGGTTTCGCGCACAATGGCGCGAGTCAGAGGAAAGATCCAAGGCACATATCCTTGCATCTTGTAAGC
>JAHHRO010000081.1 GCA_020025755.1 Butyricicoccus sp.
TCTAGGGGGATTGGATCCCCATGGAAAGACTGTCGAAGTTTTTCGACAGTCTCAAAGGAGGGCAATGCCCTCCTTTTTTCCCTTGATCTCTTCGATTATACAGTCGGTTCCTTGATCCTTGCAAGCAGGTCTTGTGCTGTCATATCATTTGTGATATTGAATCGTGCCAAACCATACAGGCTGGATGCATCTCCACGTACCAGCTGGTTCATATCCTCGCGAATGGTCACTGTGACGCGCACACCCATTGCACGCAGCATGCCTTCCGTCAATGCATTATTGCGTCCAAATGGATACGCAAATGCAAGGCTGCCCGCACCAAAGCTCTTGCGGATCGCTTCATTCGACTTATAGAAGTCGGTGCGGAATGTATCCATATACACATCCAGTGCTTCACCATCGCGCGGCAATACACCACGGCGATAATCAGCCTTATCCAGTTCCCACACCTTATGCATATCATAGGTATGGCTTTGGACGGTCAGAACACCCTGATCGCTCCACGGCTTTGCTTCTTCATAGGAAAAGTGTGGGATGATCGGTATGCCCATATCCTTATAGGTACTCTTGCCAACCGAGACGCCGATGCAGTAAACGGTGGCTTTCATCCCATACTTTGCCATGATCGGTGCTGCAAAAGTCACATTGCTGCGATAGCCGTCATCCATCGTGATCCAGATAGGCTTTTGCGGCAGCGCACTTCCGTGATCGACATAATCGACGAGCTGCTGCGGTGTCACTGGGGTATAGCCTGCGTTCTTGAGCGCAGCCATATGTTCTTCGAACCGTGTCGGAGAAACGATCATTTTTGAAGTCCCCGGATTCTCATCAAAATGATGATACATCACGATAGGCAGATAATCGGTTTCCGGTGCTGTTGATGCCGGGGCAGCGGTGTCCAATGATGCCGCCGATGCTGCACCAGCCAATAAACAAACAGACAGGACCACGGCAGCCATACGGCGCAGCAGCCCTGATTTTCCAAAATGCAGTTGCATGAGCGTACTCTCTCCAGATCTGTAATATTGATTTGGGGCTTCCTCCCTGTGAAGGGCTGCCCATATTTGTTCTGTAATAATAAAAAATCGATGCGGCATCACCGCATTTAGAGTTATTATAGCATATATTTACGGCTTTGAAAAGGGCAAGATCCCACGGCTTTTGCTTTTTATACCTATATCTTTGACAAAAATTTTGAATCACATCTCATAAAAAGATTGTATCTGCGCGCGATTTGCAGTATAATTTTGCAGTAAAACCTATTCTGTACCAGATGGGTATTCTTTAAAAACGTCTATTCTATCAAATAAAAGGAATTTCAGATTATGATGCAAGAATTTTCACGCACCGCCTTGCTGCTTGGCGCAGAGGGCATCGAACGGCTTGCGCATGCCCATGTTGCTGTTTTTGGCATTGGCGGTGTCGGCGGTGCTGCCGCCGAAGGACTGGCGCGCGCCGGTGTTGGAGCCATCACCCTCATTGATAACGACACCGTCTCCATATCCAACCGTAACCGCCAAATCATCGCGCTTTCTTCTACCGTTGGGCAGCCCAAAACCAAAGTGATGGCTGAACGAATCCGAGATATCAATCCAGCCTGCAAGGTCACCCCCCTTCAAATGTTCCTCACTCCGGACAGCACCTTGGATCTGTCCACCTTCGATTATGTCATTGATGCCATCGACACAGTGACCGCCAAACTCTATCTCATTGAAACCTGCGACCGCCTCGGCGTCCCACTAATTTCCTCTATGGGAACTGGAAACAAGCTCGACCCCACGGCGTTTCAGGTTGCAGATATTTATAAGACCTCGGTCTGTCCGCTTGCACGCGTGATCCGACAGGAATGTAAAAAGCGTCGGATCAAGCGGCTAAAGGTTGTCTTTTCCACCGAAGAGGCGGCAAAAATCCCACCTGAACGCTATGCACTGTGCCCCAATGAGTCCAAGGGGACTGCCGGAAGACCGGTTCCGGCAAGCGTATCATTCGTTCCGCCCGTGGCAGGTTTTACCCTTGCAGGTGCGGTTATCAAAGATCTAACGGAGGGTTTACGATGAATATTTTAGTCAGTGCATGTCTGCTTGGTATGAACTGTCGGTATGACGGCTCTCATGCCTACTGTCCCGAACTGGAACGCCTCATGGATGAACATATGCTGATCCCCGTCTGTCCAGAACACCGTGGTGGATTGGATACCCCACGCGAGCCGGCAGAGCGACTGGGCGATAAGATCATTGCGCGAGATGGAACGGATGTAACGGATGCGTTCATCCGTGGGGCACAGGAAACCCTACGCCTTGCCCGCGAGTACAACTGCCGCTATGCCATTTTCAAAGAGCGCAGTCCTTCCTGCGGCGCGGGTGTGATCTATGACGGTCACTTCAATCATACCCGTGTTGTAGGGGACGGGGTCACGACCCAGCTGCTCCGTGCCAATGGCATCATTGTACTGGGCGAAAGCCAGATCGATGCACTCCTCCACAAATAACAAAATCCCCCGATCTTCCCGATCGGTGCAACAAAAAAAACGCCCAAACGGGCGTTTTTTTGTTTACTTGCTGTGCTTGATATGTGCCGAGCCTTTACATCCTCGCGCTTGATACGCCTCACAAGCCAGCCCCCTGCACTGGCATTGCCCTTGCCAACCGATACAAACGATGGATCGGTACGCCCGAACTGCTGACAGATATCATTCACAACACGCTGATACCCGTCATACAGCCTTGTGACGAACCGCATCCGGATATCTCTCTGGTCTGCGCCTGCAACCGCTCCTCATGTGCAGAGTGCTGCGCAACGTACGACTCCAAAAGGACATAGTCGGCGCAGCCGACTGTATCCATGTCATCTTCAACGTAAATATTATACCATTTCAGTATAATTTGTCAACCGCATGATAGCGAAAAAAATCCACACCATTCTTTGGAAATATTCCAGTGCTTGTTTGAAAACAGAGAAATTGGAAGATTTTTCGCAGAGAGTGAGCAGCCACAAGGCAAAAATGCCAGAATTTTTGATGGATTTCGCGTATTTTTAACCCAACAGCTCCTGTTCCCTGTAGAAAAAGATAAATTTTCGATTTTTTCAAACGTCTCATAATCTTTTCCGAAAATCGTGGGATCTCCCATTGTCTGATGCTATTCCAACCATTGCAAGACAAGTATCTTTTATTTCATCTCCTGCGCAGCTACATCTTCCTGCGCCGATCCCTGATCTTGCACCGCTTCCTGAGGCACTGGCATTTCTGTTTTCTGTGTTGTTTCCGGTGACACGATCACAGTCGTTTCCTGCTTTTGTGTAAAATCCAGCCAAAGCTGTGGGGTCTCAGCAAGCTGCTCGATCTCGCTGACGCTGATGACATCATCAATGGATACACCGTATAGGATCCGGCGATATACCAGCCCATCCTCACCATACAGCGTGAGGGTACGGTTTTGCTGCATCCCATTTGCGATGACACAGTTCTCCGTTTCCCGTCCCTGCGCATCATAATAATAAACCATACGGTAGGTATCTTTTTCTCTCCAAAGCGGCTTTCCTTCTGCATCATAGCATGCCAAATCCGGTGACAACTCTCCCGATACAATGGTTCGTACTACGGTTCCTTGTTCGGTCTGCTCTCGTGTATAGGTTTCTTTTGCAATGAGCTGACCTGACTGATAGGTCGTTTTTTCTGTCAATGTACCTGCTTCATACTGATATTCATAAGTCTGCTTGGTATCGGACACTCCCTCCGGCGTGCGCGCCTGATACTGCCAGCTTGTCTGATCTCCCTTTTCATTGTAGGTGTATATGCTATGTACAAACTGTTTGCCATCGTCATAGCTGTGTGCCTCCACCTTGCGCCCTGCTTCATCATAGGTCGAAACGGTGATAATCGGGGTATCCTTCTCCAGAATGGAAACGACTGTATCACCTTCTGCATTGTATCCATTGATCATTTGGATATCGTCACCCATTTTATTTTCCTGTGTCTCTCGCTCCCAACGGGTGACCGTATTATAAGGCTGTGCCGCCGGACTGAGGTCAGACGCAGCAGATGCCTGCTCTTTGCCCTGTGCTGCTCCAAAGAAAACGGGAACCGTCACAGCAGTAATACACAAAGCGATGGCTGCCATCTGTTTCCAACGCATATTTCAAATTCCTCCTCTGTATTCTTGCATACTGTTTTTAGTGTAAATGGTTTCCTACAAAAATACAAGGAACATTTTATGAACTTTGTTCCACAGGGATAAAAAAAGCCGCCCTGACGGGCGGCTTTCAGCTTGTAGAAAAAGGCTTTTCGCTGTTTTTTATTGGAGCAAAGCGACTT
>JAHHRO010000082.1 GCA_020025755.1 Butyricicoccus sp.
GGAACTGGCTCTGTATCTAGGGGGATTGGATTCCCCTAGAAAGGCTGTCGAAGTTGTTCGACAGCCTCAAACCAGCGGACTTTGTGCCGCTGGTTTTCTGATATTTGGCAGATCTGCAAGATGTTGACAGATGTGTTTAGATTGCGTATACTAAAGGCATATTATTTGGATAACGGGTGTGGCAAAAAGAGGAATTTGCCGTGAGTATGCATAGGATGCCAAAAAAATTGGGGCATTTTTATGTATTTCGATGTTTTTGTTCTATTGCAGATAGAACAACTGGGGGATCTGTCTGAGCAGCACCCAAAATGCTGATACAGGACAAAGGAGACGATACCAATGAAATTATTTAATACTTTGACACGTCAGAAAGACGAGTTTGTACCGATCACGCCGGGCGAGGTGAAAATGTATTCCTGCGGTCCGACTGTATATAACTACTTCCATGTAGGCAATGCACGTCCGTTTATTATGTTCGATCTGCTGCGCCGTTATTTTGAATATCGTGGCTACAAGGTGACCTTTGTACAGAATTTTACAGATATTGATGATAAGGTCATCAATAAGGCAAATGATGAGGGCGTGACCTTTGATGTCATCGCGGATCGCTATATCAAGGAGTATTTTGTAGATGCAGAGGGGTTGGGTATCCGTCCGGCAGACGTGCATCCGCGTGCAACGGAAACGATGGATGCGATCATTGAGATCGTACAGAAACTGATCGATAATGGGCATGCTTACGTTGCAGAGAATGGGGATGTGTATTTCCGCACGAAGACCTTCCCGGAGTATGGCAAGCTGTCCCATCAGCCGCTGGAGGATTTGCAGGCTGGTGCGCGTATCTCGGTCGGTGAAGTCAAGGAAGACGCGATGGACTTTGCAGTCTGGAAGGCGGCGAAGCCGGGTGAGCCGTTCTGGGAGACGCCTTGGGGGAAGGGGCGTCCGGGTTGGCATATCGAGTGCTCGGCAATGGTCAATAAGTATCTGGGTAAGAGCATTGATATCCATTCGGGTGGTCTGGATCTTACATTCCCACATCATGAGAATGAGATCGCACAATCTGAATGTGCAAACGGCTGCACGTTTGCGAACTATTGGCTGCACAATGGTTTCCTGACCATTGATAACGAAAAAATGTCCAAATCCAAGGGCAATTTCTTTATGGTGCGTGATGCGGCAAAGGTATATGGCTATGAAACCATTCGTATGTTTATGCTATCTGCGCATTATCGTACACCGCTCAACTATTCTGAGGAAACACTCAAGATGAATCAGGCTTCCTTGGAGCGTCTGTATGAAGCGCGTAATAATCTTGAGTTCCGTATTTCCAAGGCGGAAAATGAGACCGCAACAGCAGAAGAACAGGAAGAACTCACTGCATTGGCTCAGTATAAGGTGAAGTTCATCGAAGCGATGGATGACGATATGAATACCGCAAATGCACTGTCCTCCATTTTTGAACTGATGCGTGACATCAACTCGTATTCAAACAGCCATGCCGATGCAAGCCGTGCATATTTACAGGGAGCATACGATCTGTTTATGGAATTGACCGGTGTGCTGAATATCGTACAGAAGCATGAAGATGTGAGCGCAGATCTGGATACTGCGAAGATCGAGGAACTGATCGCCCAGCGTACCGCAGCGAAGAAGAATAAAGACTTTGCAGAGGCAGATCGTATCCGTGATGTGCTGCTCAATGAAATGGGCGTTGCGATCAAGGATACACGCCAAGGGGTGCAGTGGAGCCGCGTGTAATGCGTGGATTCATAAATAAATTTATGATACCTCAGGAATGAGGCGAAAGGGGAAAATGTTATGAACATGAAAAAGCGGATCACAGCAGCGTTGACTGCAATGACACTGTGCGTTTCATTGGCTGCTTGTGGTGGCAATGGTGCAGATCCGGCAGCGAATGCGGGAAAAGAACAGACCGCAGGGGAAAAGGTTGCTGCAGCGATCCAGAAGTTCGATTCCGTGAAGAGCTGTTCGTTCTCTATGAAGCAGGAAATGCAAATGGATATGAAGAACGGTGGAGAAGCGCAGACGCTATCCTATACGGTTGGCATGGACATGGATATGTTCCAGGAGCCTGTCAAGGCCAAGGGGAAGCTCAATATCGATATGGGAGAACTTGGCAAGCAGGAAATGGATATCTATATGCAGGAATCCGCTATTTATATTGGTCTGAATGGGCAGTGGATGAAGCAGCCTGCCGATACAGAAGGCATGCAGATGTATGATATGCAGCAGGAAATGGATCTCTATCTGGATAGTGCAAGTGATTTCAAAGAAGCAGGCTCTGAGCAGGTCAATGGCGCAGATGCGGTAAAGTTTACGGGTGTCATTAAGGGTGAAAATCTGGACAAGGTCATGCAGGGAAGTGGCATGATGGATATGACACAGCAGTTTGGCGCAGCTGAGGTAGATGAGGAGCAGCTCAAGGAATTGCTTTCTGGCTTGGGGGATCTCCCTATGAGTGTTTGGGTCAATGCGGACGGATATCCGGTTCAGTATGAGATGGATATGGGTCCGATGATGAACAGTATTATGGAAAAGGCACTCAAGATCGCAGGCGAAGAAATGTCTGGTATCTCGCTTCAGGTTCCAAAAGCACTGATGACGATGACAGTTTCCAACTTTGACAGCGTCGCTGACTTTGAACTGCCAGCAGAAACACAGAATGCAGTCGATATGGCTGGATAATAAAACCCTGATTTACAAAAAGGAACGGCGTACTGTCGTTCCTTTTTCTTTTCTATATTGTATTTTGGAATGGCGCAGTAGAGAAAAATGTTGATGGAAGATTATGTTTTGTGATATGATAGCAGCAAATACAGAATGGGTGGTTGATGATATGCAATATAAAGCAGTTGTATTTGATTTTGACGGGACACTCTTTGATACAGCACCCAATGAGCTGAAAACCCTCGCGGGACTGGTGGAGCAAGCAACGGGTATTTATCCACCGCAGGAAAAACTAAACGAGACATTTGGCATGACAGGACCGGCGGGAATGCGGCATCTGGGCTGCAGCGAAGAGCAGATGGAGTGGGTATGGCCAAGATGGTATGAGGCGTCAGTCAGGGCACTGGAAACAACGCCGATGTTTGAGGGGATGAGAGAAACGATCTTGCAGTTGTGTGAGCGGAGAATCCGAATGGGTATTGTGACTTCGCGTAATATTGGAGGTGTCCAAACCGGCTTGCGGGCGCAGAGGTTAGAGGGATGTTTTGAACAGATCGTGTGTCAGGAGGATACGGAGCGGCATAAACCGTACCCAGATCCTCTTTTGGAATGTGCAAAGCGTTTGGAACTTTTACCCGATCAGGTGCTGTATGTGGGTGACAGTCATGTGGATATGATATGCGCGAAAGATGCTGGTGCATATTGTGGGTTGGCTCTGTGGGGAACTCGCGAACCAGATATGGATTGTGACCATAGATTCGCAAAGCCTGCGGATATTTTAAAATTGTTTTGATGGATGCCGCTTTTTCCTATAGAGGTCTCTCTGCTTTGTGGGAGGGAGACTTCTGTAGAATGATACGGAAAGATCGGGAATGTCTTAGAAAAATTAAAAAAATGGTTGACACATGGATAACAATGTGATATTATAGATAAGTCAATCAATGATTGATGAAACCAAGTGAAAAGTTTGAAAAGAAGCGACTTCCTTCAAAAAGAAGTCGAAAAACTTTGAAAAAAGTGCTTGACAAACAAAAAC
>JAHHRO010000083.1 GCA_020025755.1 Butyricicoccus sp.
TTATCCTTGATAAAGTAGCCCATACGCACGAACTGCATCCGTGTGCCAGCCGGAACATCTGCAACCGACGGCTCCAGCTTACAGCCTGTCAGCTGTTTGAGAGAGTCCGGATTCAAGAAGTCCAGATAATCCTTGCCCTCCGGTACATCACCGGTATTCTCCAAGGTGAACAGGTTATCGTACAGATAGCAGGACGCATCAATACCATGCTTCGCAGAAACCCAATGGATCGTACCCTTGACCTTACGGCCATCTGCCGGCATACCATTGCCTGTTTCCAGATCCGCAGTGCAGTGCAGCTCAACGACCTCGCCGTTCTCATCTGTAATGACCTCATTGCACTTTACGATATATGCACCCATCAGGCGCACCTCGCCATCCGGCTTGAGACGCTGGAACTTCGGCGGCGGCACGAGTGCAAAATCGCTCTTTTCAATATACAGCTCACGGGTAAACGGAACATCGCGTGTGCCCTCTGCCTCATTTTTGGGATTGTTGGGCAGCGTGAATACCTCGGTCTTATCCTCCGGATAGTTGGTGATCACCATCTTGATCGGCTCAGTCACCGCCATACGGCGCAGTGCCGTTTCATTCAGTTCCTCACGAATACAATGCTCCAGTAGGCGGATATCCACCAGAGAATTTGCCTTCGCAATCCCTGCACGGCGTACAAACTCCAAAATCGAGGAGGGTGTATAGCCGCGGCGGCGCAGACCGCAAAGCGTTGGCATACGCGGATCGTCCCAGCCCTCTACATGGTGCTCAAATACCAGCTGGCGCAGATAACGCTTGGACATCACGGTATTTGTCACGTTCAGACGCGCAAACTCACGCTGCTTGGGATGATGCGGCAGCGGACAGTTATCCACGACCCACTCATAGAGCGGACGATGGTTCTCAAACTCAATGGAGCACATAGAGTGTGTAATTCCCTCCAGTGCGTCCTGAATCGGATGCGCGAAATCATAAAGCGGATAGATGCACCATGCATCGCCCTGACGGTGATGGTGCGCACGCACGATGCGATAGATCGCCGGATCACGCATATTCATATTCGGGGATGCCATATCGATCTTGGCACGCAGGGTCTTGGAACCGTCTGCAAACTTACCTGCACGCATATCCTCAAACAGCTGGAGGTTTTCCTCCACCGAGCGATCCCGATACGGACTGTTCTTGCCCGGCTGGGTCAGCGTACCGCGGTAATCGCGGATCTCGTCCTGTGTCAGATCGCACACATACGCCTTGCCTGCCTTGATGAGCGCGACCGCACATTCATAGCAGGTCTCAAAATAGTCCGAGCCATAGAAGATACCCCCGTTTGGCATCTCACCGGTCAGCCACTGGATATCCTCCTGAATGGACTGTACATACTCGTCGTCCTCACGCACAGGGTTGGTGTCATCAAAGCGCAGATTGAACTTTCCGCCGTACTTCTGCGCGATCGACCAGTTGATATAGATCGCCTTTGCCGAGCCAATATGCAAATATCCGTTCGGCTCCGGTGGAAAACGGGTATGGATCTGCTCACTCAGCCCTGCTGCAATATCCGCATCAATAATATCGGTTAAAAAGTTTTTGACTTCTTCCATAACTTCAAAATAACCCCCTCAGTTATATATTTCGATCGAATCCGAAAAATCTATGCCTGTCTTACAGAGCCGCAATGCAACGGTCAACGCGCGCCTGCACCTGCTCTCTGCCCATGATCTGCATGACGCTCTGCATATCCGGTGCATTCTGTCTGCCTGCGACTGCAATTCGGATCACCATGGACACATCACCGACATGCCCCTTATACTGCTCTGGATCCTGCTTATATGCCTTGGTCTCTGCCGCAAAGCCGTGCTTTTCTGCCAGTGCCTTCATCTTTGCAAAGAAGTCATCCGGTGTATCTGCCGCATCGAACACAAACTCGGACAGGATCGCCTTTGCATCCTCCTTGCTCACATGCTCCGGCAGGGTATAGTCCGGCTGGAACAATTCATCAAACAGGAAATCCATATATGGCTTCACATCCGACCACAGGGCAAGATCCTTGCGCGGCTTCTTTCCGCCGCGTCCGATCGCAAGAAACGCGCGGGTCTGCTCCGGATCACGCACAAACAGCGCATGGAACTCGGGATCGTTTTCACGGCTCCATTCCTCTACTGCATCATAGACCTCCTCCGCAGTCATGCGCGAGATCACGTTCTTGGAAACGTCCTTGAGTTTATCAATATCAAACAGCGCACCCGAACCACTCATTTTCTTGGTGGAGAACGGGAAGTCGTTCATCGGCTTGTCCGGATTTGCACGACGCCACTCCTCAAAGTTGGAGTTGAGCAGCGTCATGAGATATTCCAGCACGGAAGGTGCCGGATAGCCCTGCTGCTTGTAGAAGGTCAGGGCAAGCTCCGGATCTTTCCGCTTGGACAGCTTACGCTTGCTTCCGGTCTCCTCGTCGATCTTCATAAGCTGGGCAGTGTGTGCATACTTCGGTGCTTTCCAGCCCATTGCGCGGAACAGCTGCAAATGTACCGGCAGGGTCGCGAGCCATTCTTCGCCACGCACGACCACGGTAGTCCCCATGAGGTGATCGTCCACCACATGTGCGAAATGATAGGTCGGGATGCCGTCAGACTTCAGAATGACAATGTCCTGATCGTTCTCCGTCACTTCCATCTTGCCCTTTACCAGATCCTCATGCTTGATCTTGTGCTCAATGCTGCCCTCGGAACGGAAACGGATGACATACGGCGTACCCTTGGCAAGTTCTGCCTCGATATCCTCCATAGGGCGGTCACGCCATACGGCATATTTCCCATAATAGCCAAAGTTTTCCTTTGCCGCCTCCTGCTGCTCGCGCATTGCAGCGAGGTCTTCCTCGGTGGCAAAGCACGGATACGCCATGCCGCGCTGCACAAGAGACTTGACAAAGGTCTGGTAGATCTCGGCACGCTCAGACTGACGGTACGGGCCATACGCGCCACGGTCGCCCTCTAAGGTCGCGCCCTCATCGAAAGGTAGACCAAAGGAAGAAAATGCGTCGATGATGGTCTGTACACCACCCTCGACCTCTCTTTTCTTGTCGGTATCCTCTATACGCAGATAAAATACGCCGCCGGACTGATGGGCAAGGCGTTCATCGACCAATGCACCATACAGATTTCCCAGATGCATAAAGCCGGTCGGGCTTGGTCCCATACGGGTGACCTTTGCGCCCTCCGGAAGCTCACGCGCCGGATACTGAATGTCCTCGGGCTGCTTGGTGATATGCGGGAACAGCTTCTCTGCCAGCAAATTATAATCCATGGTATCGCTCCATCTCTGCACATTAAAGTTTGTCCATGCTGCTCCTTTGCGGTGCAGCTATGATTTGGTATCTTATATTGTATCATAAATCTACCAGAAATTGCAAGGCAGACCTCACCAGATGTCATGGAAATCGGATTGTTTCCGCAAACTGCGGTTTTTTTCATTTCTGCTAAATGATTTGCTTCCAAACGGAGGGAAAACGTTTTTAGGAAATCCGTAGGGGTTTCATTTGTGCTAAATGAGATTTGCTTCCAAGCAAAGAGTAACGTGTCGCGGTCTCGCGACGGAGACACAAG
>JAHHRO010000084.1 GCA_020025755.1 Butyricicoccus sp.
AGAAATAAAAACGAAAAAGACTGGAACAGAATTCCAGTCTTTTTTTGGCGGAGAACGAGGGATTTGAACCCTCGCGACGCTTTCGCGCCCTACTCCCTTAGCAGGGGAGCCCCTTCACCACTTGGGTAGTTCTCCAAAATATAATTTTCTGATCCTTGAGGGCATCCGCCGAATCAAGAATGGCGGAGAGGGTGGGATTCGAACCCACGCGCCCTTTCGGACAAACGGTTTTCAAGACCGCCTCGTTATGACCACTTCGATACCTCTCCGTATCATGTGCCCGATAAGCAGTTATTATTTTATCATGGGTTTGTGGTATTGTCAAGGGAATTGTGAAAAATATACAGCGTAAATTTTCAAGACTGGAAAAAGAAGTATCTTAAGAAAATCTTAAGAATTTTGCTACTAGGATTTTAAGAAAGATTATGCGACAATAAAACCAGAAAGAATCCAAATAAAAAGGGGGATACATTGGGAATGTATCAGATTTTGGTTTGCGATGATGACCGCGATATCGTCAATGCACTCACCATTTATTTATCCGCGGAGGGATATAGGGTGATCCCAGCCTATACAGGGGCGCAGGCTGTCGATATTGTTTCCAGACAGACCGTGCATCTGGCACTGATGGATATTATGATGCCGAAAATGGACGGGATCTCAGCTACAACAAAGCTGCGTCAGATCACCAATATTCCGATCATTCTGCTGACCGCAAAAAGTGAGGATACCGATAAGGTATTGGGACTGACGATCGGTGCAGACGATTATGTGACCAAGCCATTCAACCCGATGGAAGTCGTAGCAAGGGTCAAATCACAGCTGAGACGCTATACAAGATTAGGCAGTATGAAGACAGAG
This sequence comes from Butyricicoccus sp., assembly GCA_020025755.1. GTDB lineage: Bacteria > Bacillota > Clostridia > Oscillospirales > Butyricicoccaceae > Butyricicoccus. The sequence goes on from JAHHRO010000084.1 coordinate 862, forward strand.
GGGGGCAAGCCGCAGGCAATCACGATCGGGGGGATTACGCTTGATGACGAAAGCAAAAGTGTGTCTGTCGATGGCGAACCGGTCACGCTGACCCCAACGGAGTACAGTATCCTGAAGCTCCTGATGTCCAACGCCGGTCAGGTGTTTTCCAGTGCGCAGATCTATGCCGCAGTTTGGAAAGAAGCCGCCTATGGAAATGATTCCACGGTGGCTGTCCATATCCGGCATTTACGCGGAAAAATCGAGATCGAACCGGCTGACCCACGATATATCAAGGTCGTGTGGGGGCAGGGGTATAAATTTGAAGCAGGAGGAAAGATGACATGAAGACGAAAAAGCAATATAGCGTCTGGATCAAGAGTATTCTGGCATTTGTTTTCGTGCTTTCCCTGACCACAGTGGTCGTATCCGGTACTCTTTTCCTTACGGCGCAGGAGATGGGGGCATTCCATCTGCCGTTTGAAGAAAGTCGTATTGCCAATACATTGGCACGCATGGGACCAAGAGGCCTGACATATTTCACGATCAATGATGATATTTCTGTTGATTCGGAAGCCCTGGCAACGTACATTGATGAACGCAACCAAACGATGCTCGACATCTATACCTATTATCAATATTTGAACCATCCGAGTGATACGGCGACCCGCTCGCAGACACCGGCATATTATGAGACCCTGTATGCCCATACGAATCTTCGGGCGCGCGTCGTAATGACAGATGCGCAGGGGAATGTGACAAGTACGGTGTGTGCGCTGGGCGATCCGTGGGATGAACATACGATCTTACTCGATCGCATGCGCGATCCAAACAGTGAACAGCCGATGTGGTTTGAGATCGGGTTTGACAAATATCTCCAAAAGGCGCGCGATCCCTTGGAACAAACCGCAAGATTTTACCATGCACTTGCAGCCAATGGGGATTTCCTTATACTATGCATGAGTGTGGGGATCGGCGTGCTTCTGCTCACAGGAGGACTGCTCCTGATGACTGCCGGACATCGCGTGAACGATCCGGACATCCATCTCCGGCTGTTCGATCGCTGGGCACTTGGGATCGTGCTCTCGATCCTGACAGCAATATGGCTGACGGTGTATTTGCTGATGGAGGGCTATTATTATAGCACCGAATGGGGTTTGAATTATCAAGTCAAATGCATCGCGATCATATTGATTATAGAAAGCGCGGCACTGCTTGGTGCTTTGGCACTTCGTACCATTGTAGTTCGATGCAAGGCGCATCGTTTTTGGAGCACGACCTTGTGCTATTATATGTGTGCGCCAATCATGAAGGCAGTGCGGAAGCACCAAGAAGAAAAGCAGATCGCCGATCAGCAAACGCAGCCGCTGCTTACGGAGACAGGATACAGCAAAGGTGAGACTGTAAAAACGTCATTGCAGACCGAAAAGTCGCAGGGATACAAAGCCAAGGACAGTATACAGCAGGCTGTGAATCGTGCAAAGGACTTTGAATGGAATGGTTCGCATGTGCAGGGACTGTTCAAAGGCTTCTGGTCTGGGTGCCGCGCGTGGGCAGGGCGTATGCGCCGTTCCTTCTCACAAATGGATATTGTTGCGCTGGGTATGCTCTCTGGTGTGGTTGTTTCCCTAGTCTACATATTTTCCAATGTGCTTGATTGGCTCGAAGACAGATTACTGTTTATGGTCATATTTTCGGTTTTGGTGCTTGTGGGACTGTATTTTGTACTGCGGCAGTTTGTGCGCTTGCAGGAAGGCGTAAAAAGGCTTGCGGAGGGAGAACTCACATACAAGGTGGGCACCGAACATCTGCATGGCCCGTTCCGTGTGTATGCGGAGAACCTGAACCATATTTCAGCGGGTATGATGGTCGAAGTGGAACGCCGTATGAAAAGCGAGTATCTCAAAACTGAGCTGCTGACCAATGTCAGTCATGATATCAAAACTCCATTGACCTCGATTATCAACTATGTCGACCTGATGAAAAAGCTGGATGTACAGCCGGAGGAGGCAAAGGAGTATGCAGACGTGCTGGAACGGCAATCCTATCGCCTGAAGAAGCTGCTGGAAGATCTGATCGAAGCCTCGAAGGCGGCAACCGGCAATATCACAGTGGAACTTGCGCCGACAGATGCCGCCGAGTTGCTGCGGCAGGCAGAGGGTGAGTACAATGAACGGCTCAAGGAGCAGGAGCTGACGCCTGTTCTGCATATCGACGCGGAAAGCTGTTCCATTCTGGCGGATGGCCGCCTGCTCTGGCGTGTGTTCGATAACCTACTGGGCAATATCGTCAAGTATGCCATGCCGGGAACGCGTGTGTATCTGGAGTTGTCCCAGCAGGGTCAGCGATGCTTCATCACCATTCGCAATATCTCAAGAGATGAATTGGGTATTGAGGCGGAGGAACTTATGGAACGCTTCGTGCGTGGGGATATTTCTCGCGCGACTGAGGGCAGCGGCTTGGGGCTATCCATCGCACGCAGTCTGACAGAGTGTATGAACGGTGGGTTCGATCTTGTGCTGGACGGTGATCTGTTCAAGGTCGTACTGGATTTTCCACTTGTATAATTGTATAGCGCATGAACAGCACCACAAGACTTTGTGGTGCTGAGACTGTCGAAAAACTTCGACAGTCTTTCCATGGGGATCCAATCCCCCTGG
>JAHHRO010000009.1 GCA_020025755.1 Butyricicoccus sp.
CCGAAAAGAAGGACGAGGTAAAGCCGGACGCTGAAAAGAAGGAAGAAACCAAGTCCGAAACCGAAAAGAAGGACGAAGCACCGGCTGAAAAGACAGAGGCTGCGCCCAAGGCGTAAGGATAAAAAAATCTCACCGAATTTGATATGTACCCAGAATATGGGATACGTTAAAAATCGTATGACACAGATGGATGCTTCCCTGTATTTTACAGGGGACATCCATTTTGTCTTTTTCTGGATCTTTCATTTCATTTAAAAGATCTCGGCTGCGTTCTGCGATCATATCGGTCTTCTTGATTTCAAAGTAGTAGGCGGATAGGGCGATCCCTACTGCCGCCCAAGGGTATTTCAGCTTATGTCCTGACTGAAAAATACCCTCCTTACTGTATCCAGTAAAGAGGGCAGATATCAATTGAGAGTAGGATTTTTTTATCGGTTCATGGAGTCGAGCAGCGCGCGGAGCTTTCCGGCAGAGGATTCCAGCTGTTTTTTTTCTTCGTAATTAAGCGGCAGATCAAGAACGGTTTCAATGCCGTTCTGTCCGACAACGGATGGCAGACCCAGACAGATCTCTCGCACACCGTAGCGGTTTTCGATGACGGAGGAAACCGGCAGGACGGAGTGTTCATTGCGCACGATCGCACGCGCGATCCGCAGGACAGCCATACCAATACCATAATATGTTGCGCCCTTACCATCAATGATATGATAGGCGGCATCGCGCACATTCTGGTAGATATCATCCAGTACCTTCTGCGAAAATGGCTTTCCGGCAATGCGGCAGTAATCCGGAAGATCCATACCTGAAATGTTGGCAGACGACCAGACGGCAAGTTCACTGTCGCCATGCTCACCGATGATGAAAGCGTGTACATTGCGGCTGTCTACATGCAGATGCTGTCCCACCAGATATTTGAGACGCGCGGTATCCAGCACGGTTCCTGTTCCGATGACGCGGCAGGGCGGCAGACCGGAGATCTTCTGCGCAAGGTAGGTGAGCAGGTCGACCGGATTGGATACGACGAGCAGGATGCAGTCGGGGGCGACTGCCAGCACCGAATTCAAAATACTCTGCAAGATAGCTTCGTTGCGATGTAACAGGTCGATGCGTGTTTCACCGGGTTTCTGGTTGGCACCAGCGGCAAGGATGATGAGTCCGCAGTCCCTCAGGTCTTCATAGTCTCCGGCGTGCACCGCACAGGGTTGTGCAAAGGAAACGCCGTGGCTGATGTCCGCAGCTTCGCCGTCGGCCTTGGCGCGGTTGACATCAAGCAGTACGAGTTCGGAAAAGAGCCCGCTGGTCGCGAGTGTATAGGCAGCAGTCGCACCGACAAAGCCTGTACCGATGACTGCGCATTTTTGTAAGTTCATAACATATTCCTCCTCTTGTATTTAGCGTGTTTGATTTTTCCGTGATCCATACATGGAAAAAATTTATTTTGTCAGCATCATGCAGATATGATACAATATCAGACAGATCACAGCAGGAGAAATGAGGTACGACCCCGTAAGCTGCCTGCGCGATACAGTCAGTGGGGCGATATCGTAAGAGATCATACAGGTTTACTGTTGGCAAAAAAGAAAGTTAACTAAAGCTAACTGTAAAAATTATAGAAGATCATGTCCATAAAGTCAATGGAGAGAAGCAATAGAAATTCCGCAGCTGAATATACAGAATTCTATACAGGCATGAGAAAATGATACATTTGGAAAGATCTTACAAGGAGGAAGTTAAAATGAGACGATGGATGCAGAGAACAGTCGTGGGTATTTGTGCGGCAACAGCACTGATGGGCACGGCACTTGCGGCAGATTTTACGCACTGTGCAGAGGCACTTCAGGAAATGGAGCTGTTTACTGGAACCAAGCATGGCTATGAACTCGATCGTGCACCGACCCGTGCCGAGGCGGCAGCGATGCTGGTGCGTCTGCTGGGACGGGAAGAAGACGCAAAGAGTAAAATCTATCCTACCCCGTTTCAGGATGTGCCCAAGTGGGCGGCACCCTATGTGGGCTGGCTGTATGAAAATAAGCTGACGGTCGGCATGAGCGAGACCAAGTTTGGCACGACCCAGCTTTGCAATGCCCAGCAGTATGCAACCTTTTTACTGCGTGCATTGGGCTATGCAGAGGGAGATGGATATACCTACCAGACAGCACTGGACTATGCCAGAACGCTGGGGGTCATTGATGCGGTCAATTATGACAGCGGCAAGCAATTTTTGCGCGATCAGATGGTTGCAATGAGTTACACCGCCTTGAGCCGTGAAGTTAAGACGGGGGATGGGATGCTGCTCGATACCCTGATCGCAGAGGGCAGCATCCATGCAAAGAAGGCAGCACACACCAAGGCGATCTTTGATGACAACAATGCGTATGCAGAGCTCAAAAACCGAAAGCAGGATCGAAGTGATACCCTGACAGCCACCGTAAGTGCGGCAAATGGAACGGAGATCGCATACATGGGTAAGGCGGTCAGAGAGGGCGATGATCTCGCTGCTGAACTGCGCCATGCAGATGCGCTGATCGTCGGTATTTACCAAAAGAATGGGGAGCGATATCAGTTCGCAAATGGAAAGACACAAAAACATCCAATTGCTGCACCGAATACCATTCCTGTCAGTGCCATTTTGGATCTGACCAACCAAAACGATACATACGCTTATTCGCTTGTACCGTCAGTGCTGAACCGAACGCTCAAGGGGGATGTCTTAAAGCAAGTATCATACAGTGCCAAGGCAGAAAATGGCGGCATTGGGCGGCAAACCGCACGCGTGCAGATGGATCTCACGATCGGCGGGAAAAAGGATACCTATAAGGTCGAAATGCGTGTGCAGCCAAACGACGAGCAGGCGTCCCTTTTTGTGCCGGAGGGCATGGAGATCTGAGCAGATCAAATAAATTTTTGAAATTTTTCCAGATGCACGGAACTTTTCCAGAAGGCATCCGTCTAACCAGATAAGAAAACACAGCAGAGGAGGATGAACGATATGAAAAAGAATCGAATTTTGGCAATGGGTCTGAGTGCTGCACTCTTGTGCACCAGCAGCGCATTTGCAGCAGAGATGGCAAAGGTTGAGGTCGAACCGGCAGCTGCCGCAGATCTGGAAAATGTAGGCGTGACTACAGAGAAAGCGCAGCTTGTGCGTATGGGTGAAATGGCAACCGTCAAGGCGGTACAGACAGAGGACAAGATGCAGTCTGTACTCGTAAAGACCGAAAAGGAAGAGATCCAGCTGAATGTAGACGAGCAGACTTTCGTTGTGAACAATGAGACGGGTGTACCGGCATCGCTGGCGGATCTCAAGGCAGGAGACAAGGTGTTTGTATACTATTCTCCGGCTATGACACGCAGCCTGCCGCCACAGGCAGCATGCGAGTTGATCCTTGTAAATGTTGGGGACAAAACTCCGGCATCGCTCCATGAAGTCGGCACAGTGACCAAGGAGGAAGATGGCAAGTATGCCATTACCACACTGGCAGGAGATATGATCATCCGTACCGACGACAAGACCGCGATCTCGGATGTGAAGACGAAAAACATCCTGAAAGCGGAGGATCTCACAAAGGGTACCCGTTTTCTGGCATGGTATGATATGGTGGCGATGAGCTATCCGGGTCAGGCATATACAGAAAAGCTGGTCGTGCTGCCCCAGACAGGTGATGTGAGTGAACTTTCTGTGATTTCCAAGGAGACAACACAAAAGACCGCGCAGGAACTGGAAGATCTGACCCCTGCAAAGCCCACCGAAAAGCCGACCGAGGGAGCAGAACTGACAGTCGTTGCAAACGGCAAAACGCTTGCAGGCAAGGCAAGCATGAAGGACGGCAAGGCAGTGATCGCTGTGCGCGAGACTGCAGAAGCACTGGGCTGCAAGGTCAGCTATGCGCAGGAGGATGGCAAGGAGTTTGTCACCATCGAGAATGAGACACGCAAGATGACACTGGAGATCGGTAAGGATCTGTATATCTCCGCAGCTGTCAAGGAAGGCGTGGTCGGTATGACTGCACCTGCGACCTATGGCGTTGCACCTTACATCGTAGATGGCAAGACCTATGCACCGGCTGACCTGTTTGAGGCACTGGTTGGCTTTGATACAGCAGTCAAGGATGGTACAGTGACCATCTCTGCCAAGAAGTAAGAGACAACAAAAAAGGAATCCGAAAGGATTCCTTTTTTGTTGCCCAAAATCAAATGGTCTGGAATTGTGCAATGACCTTTGGCAGGTCGGATACGGTTTCTGCAATGGCATCTGCCTGTGCTTTTTCAAATTCTTCACGCGAACCAAAGCCGTAGAGCACACCGATTGCGCGGATATCATATTCATGTGCGCCCAAGATGTCATGATTGCGGTCACCGATCATCAGGATCTCAGAATGGTCAGGGTCGCCGATGCGGCGCAGCGTATTGGCAATGACCTCACCCTTGGTACCGATTTTGCCGTCCATCGTTGCGCCGGAGATGACCGCGAAATATTGTGCAAGTCCGAACCGTTCCAGAATACGCACTGCAAACGGTTCAGGCTTGGAGGTCGCCACACAGAGTGTAAAGCCCTGCGCTTTCAGCTGAGCAAGCAGTTCGGGGATACCGTCATATACACGGTTTTCAAACAAGCCTATTTCACCGTATCGGTCGCGGTATACATCGCGGCACTGCGCCGCAGTCTCGCGATCCAGATGATGGTTCTCAATGAAGCCATCGAGCAGCGGGGGGCCGATATAACAGGTCAGGGTGTCAAGGTCGGCAATCTCGATGCCGCATACGGTGTGCAGTGCCTCGGCAACACATTTGGTGATGCCTTCTTTGGAGTCGGTCAGTGTACCATCCAAATCAAAAAACAGGGTACGGATCATACTTCCACCGTCCCTTCGCATACGGTCACGGCAGGACCGGTCATCCAAACGGTTTCATCGGTATACCGAATGGTGAGATCGCCGCCGCGCAGATGCACCAGAATATCGGTGTCTTTCTTGCAGTGCCCGTTCAGGACAGCGGCGACCGCCGCTGCGCACGTTCCCGTACCACATGCCCAAGTCTCACCGCTTCCACGCTCCCAGACGCGCATTTTCAGCTCGTGTGCGCTCAGTACGTTGATGAACTCGGTGTTGACCCGCTCGGGAAATGCAGGATGGGTCTCAAAGTCCGGCCCGATGCGCGCAAGGTCGAGGGTATCTACATCGGCTTCCTCAAAGAGGACACAGTGTGGATTGCCCATGCCAACAGCTGTTGCGGCATAGGTTGTGCCGTTTACGGTGAGCGGTGTGCCAGCCTGTGCAGGCAGGGTGCAGGGGATCTCGCTGGGGACAAGGATCGCTGCCCCCATATCTACGCGCACCTGCTGTACCTTACCGTTTTCGGGATACAGGGTCAGGTGCTTGATGCCGGACAGTGTCTCAATGGTGATTTCGGTATGACCGTCCACCATCCCGTAATCATAAAGATATTTGCCGACACAGCGGATGCCATTTCCGCACATTTTGCCCTCGCTGCCATCGGCATTGAACATACGCATTTTTGCATCTGCCACAGCAGAAGGGCAAATCAAAATGATGCCGTCACTGCCGACCCCGAAATGCACATCGGACAAACGGGCGGCAAGTGCGTTGGGATCGGGAATGGTTTGCTCGAAGCAATTAAAATACAGATAGCTGTTTCCGCAGCCCTGCATTTTGGTAAATGAAAGTTTCATAAATAAAAGCTCCTGTTTTTTGCATTTGATTCCATGATAAACGGTTTTACAGAGCGCGTCAAGTTGGTTTTTCTGGGAAGGTCGGCAGCAAAAGACAGATTTTTACAAATTGCATAGAAAGATCGCCAGAAGAAAGGTGATCCTTGTGGATTGCTGAGAACTGCAAACAAGGCACACTTCCAAACTGGACAAAGTTAAAATTTGCGCATATAATGAATCTTATAATGCATAGAAAATCACTGGCCGTGTACAAATGCAGGCTGGAAATCAAAATTTGTTTGGATGTAAAATAGGAGGCATACCATGAGCAAAGTACCTGAACTATTCGGCAGCATGGTGTTTAATGAATCTGTGATGAAGGAGCGTCTGCCGAAGGACGTGTTCAAGGCACTCGGACGTACCATTTTGGAGGGCACGGCACTCGATCCGACGGTTGCAAATATCGTAGCCAATGCGATGAAGGACTGGGCGATCAGTAAGGGCGCGACCCATTATACCCATTGGTTCCAGCCTATGACGGGAGTCACGGCGGAAAAGCATGACTCATTTATCACGCCGGGCATCGAAAGCGGTGTCATCATGGAGTTTTCCGGCAAAGAACTTATCAAGGGCGAGCCGGATGCCTCCTCGTTCCCGTCGGGCGGTCTGCGTGCGACTTTTGAGGCGCGCGGCTATACGGCATGGGATCCGACCTCCTACGCATTCATTAAGGACAATACGCTGTGTATTCCAACCGCGTTCTGTTCCTATACCGGACAAATTTTGGATAAAAAAACACCGCTCCTGCGCTCGATGGATGCGATCTCCATTCAGGCATGCCGCGTCTTGCGCCTGTTTGGCAAGGAGTGCAAGCGCGTCAATACTACCGTTGGACCAGAGCAGGAATATTTCCTGATCAACAAAGCCGATTATGCCAAGCGTCCTGATCTCATCCTGACCGGACGCACCCTGTTTGGTGCGTCTGCACCCAAGGGACAGGAGATGGATGACCATTATTTTGGCTCTATCCGTCCGCGTGTTAAGAAGTTTATGGCGGAACTGGATGAGGAGCTTTGGAAGCTCGGCATCTATTCCAAGACAGAACATAACGAGGTTGCACCCTGCCAGCACGAAATGGCACCAATTTTTGAGACTTCCAATATCGCGGTCGATCACAATCAGCTGACGATGGAGGTCATGAAGAAGGTGGCAGACCGCAATGGGTTTGTGTGTCTGCTGCATGAAAAACCGTTTGCTGGAATCAATGGTTCAGGCAAGCACAACAACTGGTCTCTTTCTACCGATCGCGGCGAAAACCTGCTCGAACCGGGCAGCACACCGTCCTCCAATGCACAGTTCCTGCTGTTCCTGACCGCTACCATCAAGGCGGTAGACGAGTATCAGGATCTCCTGCGTCTGTCTGCGGCGAGTGCAGGCAATGACTATCGTCTGGGTGCGCACGAAGCACCGCCAGCCGTGATCTCCATGTATATCGGTGATGAACTGGGCGCGGTAGTGGATGCGATCGTATCGGGTGCGAACTATACCGATGCCAAAAAGACCAATATGGATATCGGTGTCACAGCTTTGCCCGATATCCCCAAGGATACCTCGGATCGCAACCGCACCTCACCCTTTGCCTTTACGGGCAATAAGTTTGAGTTCCGTATGCCGGGATCTGCGTTCAATGTGGCATGCACCAACACGATCATCAATACTGCGGTTGCAGAATCCTTGAGACAGTTTGCGGATGAACTCGGTAAGGCGGAAAACTTTGAACAGGCACTTTCCGAACTGATCGTGCGCGAGATCAAGGCGCACCGGCGCATTGTGTTCAATGGCAATGGTTATGATGATGCATGGCTGGCTGAGGCGAAGAAGCGCGGTTTGCACAATCTGCCTTCCACACCGGAAGCGTTGTCCCACTATACGGACAAGAAGAATTTGCAGCTGTTTACGCGCCATAATATCTATACGCCAGTAGAAGTAGGTTCCCGTGAGGAGATCCTGCTGGAGGAGTACGGAAAGACCATCCATATCGAAGCCCTGACCATGCTGGACATGCTGCAAAAACTGATCCTGCCTGCATGTATGCGCTACGCAAAGGATGTGGCAGAGGGCGTTGCGCTGAAAAAGCAGATCGGGCTGGAAGCACCGGTCGAACTGGAACTTGTGCGTGACCTGACAGAAAAGACTGCCGCACTGAGCAAGGCGAAAGATGTGCTTGCGGAAAAAGTGGAGGGCGCGAAGCATGTGCTGGATCACGCGCTGTCTGCTGCGCCCGGAAGTGTTGGTGCGCGTACGAAGTCGCGATATTATTACGATGAGGTACTGCCTGCAATGGAGGAGACCCGTAAAATCGCGGACGCACTCGAAAGCATCGTGGCAAAGGAATATTGGCCGTTCCCGACCTATAGCGATCTGCTGTTCTATGTATAAGTACGGCTGGAGTTGACAATGATACGATTTTATTAGAAAATATAGGGAGTAACAGTTAGGCTGCTGCTCCCTATTGCTGTATGGAAGAGAGCATACCCTATCAAAACCCTTGAAATCAGAGGAAGAATATTATGAAACGATCGGTTATGGCAGCGGTGCTGGGTGCGCTCCTGCTTTTGAGTTCGGGCTGTCGCGCAGGGCTTGCATCCAGTCAGTCAGATTTTTATGCAATGGATACTTTTATGACAGTGACAGCTTACAATCAAGATGAGCGGCTTGCACGATCGACGCAGGCTGAGATCGAACAGCATATCAATGCACTCGATCAGCTGATGTCGCGCCAATTGGTGGCAAGCGGAACTGCAAAGCTCAATGGCGCAAAGGGTGCGGTTGTTACCGTAGACCCAAAACTCTATGATATCCTCGAAACAGCGGTCTATTATGCTGGGCAGACCGATGGGGCGTATGATCCGACCACAGCACCACTGTCTGACTTGTGGCAGATCGGGACGGACTATGCACATGTGCCGACACAGGAGGAGATCGATGCCGTCCGCAAACAGGTTGGCTGGGAAAATATCCATCTGCTCGGAAACAATCAGGTGCAGCTTACCAATGGGGCGCAGGTCGATCTGGGCGGCATTGGCAAGGGCTACGCGGCAAATGATGCCGCAGCCATTTGCCGGACGGCAGGTGACACGCTCCGCGTATTGGCGCAGCTGGGCGGCAACATCATAGGTGTCGGAGAGAACCCGAAAAGCGACACCGGAGAATGGGTGATTGGCATTGCAGATCCAGATCAGCCAAGCGACTATGTCGCGACTGTTGCCATTACGGAGGAATCGGTCGTTACATCAGGAGACTATGAACGCTATTTTGAGCAGGGTGGCAAGCGATATCACCATATCTTTGACCCTGAGACGGGATATCCGGCAGACAAGGGATTGCGAGCCGTCACGGTTGTCGATGCCGATTCTGCCAAGGCGGATGCACTCACCACTGCGCTGTTTGTGATGGGATTGGAACGTGGATTGGAATACTGTACGGCGCATGAGATCAAGGCGGTATTCATTACGGATGATCGTCAGGTCATCCCAACCGATGCAGTGCGCGTGCAGTACACCTTTATGGGCGCACAGGCGGGATATACCGATGGACAATAAGTGGAGACGGGGCGATTTTGCCATTTGCACGGTGGTGCTGTGTTTGGCGATACTTGCGGCTGTTCCCTTTTTCTTTCTGTCTGCGGATGCGCTCCTGTGCGAGATCAGGCAGGACAATCAGGTTGTGCACACCATACGTCTCAAGGAGGGGTATCGGGACACCATTACGTTGGAGCGCGATGGAGTGACCAATGTGATCGAGATTGAAGGGAAGCGTGTGCGGTTTGCACAGTCCAACTGTCCCGATCAGGTGTGTGTACGCACGGGGACACTGACACGCGCGGGACAGATGGCGGTCTGTCTGCCGACACGGGTGACCGTGCGTATTTTGGGGGCGGATGCGCAGGTCGATGCCATTGCAGGATAAAGGAGAGGACGGTATGAAAGCCAAACAAATTGCCTTGTGCGGTGTTCTGGTCGCAGTCGCGCTGGTGCTGTCGCTGGTGGAAAAAATGATCCCCATACAGGCACTCGTTCCTGTGCCGGGGATCAAGCTGGGACTTGCCAATGTGGTCACGGTGTTTGCGCTCACTCGTCTGTCCCTGCGCGAAACGATTGCAATCGTGCTTGTGCGTGTAACGCTTGCTTCTGTGTTTATGGGAAGTATAACAGGGTTTCTGTTCTCCCTGTTTGGCAGTTTGCTTGCCATGCTCGTCATGAAGCTGCTGCTGTCTGGTTTGGGGAGCTGCTTTTCTCTCATGGGTATTTCCATCGCGGGTGCGGCAGCGCATAATATCGGACAGATCGGCGCGGCTGTTTTGGTGCTGGAGACTGTGCATGTGGTTGGATATCTTCCGTTTTTGCTCTTGGTATCCATTCCGATGGGGCTGGTAACGGGGATGGTGTGTGCTGCGGTGCTTAGCCATCTGCAACGTATCTCATCCACTTGAAATAGAAAAAAATACCAGTGTTTTGTGGGAATAGATCATGCTTTTCCGTGTTATACTACGCAAAACGGAAGGAGCGAATGATGCTATGAAAAACAGGATCCTATCTGCATTACTCATCGCATTGTCATTGGCGATGCTGGTTGGCTGCGGAAGAAGAATGCAGGACAACAACGGAGCGAATGCGCCCGATCGCACACAGCAGAACGGTCAGAATGATACCATCACCGATCTGCCCAATGCACCGGATAATGGCTCCAATGTACAGGGCGTGCCGAATGCTGCACCCGATACCCGCAGACCCAGAGAAGGCTCGGTGACCCAAGATGCAAAGAATATGCTCGATGATGCAGGCAATATGGTAGGGGATGCCGCAAAGGGCGTAGGCGATGCGGTTCAGGATGTTGGAGATGCTGCAAAGGATGCGACAGACGGCGGTAAGAACACCAGACAAACCGCTCCCAACAAGACTGAATCTAAAAAATGATGAAAACGGGATACACGAATCATCGTGTATCCCGTTTTTCTGCTTATTTGTTTTTCTGTAAAATGTGATAACCACCGTTTTTGAGTGCTTTCATGAGCCGTTCGGCATGTGCATCTCCGCCGACTTCACAAACCACCTCGATCAGTGCTTCACCGATTGCAAGATCAGCTGCAATGCGATCGTGATTGAACAGGATCACATTCGCATTCTGTTCGGCAACAATGTGCGCAAAGCGTTCGAGCGCACCTGGGACATCAGGCATGATGGTCGCAAATTTGATGTGACGATGGCGTGTAGCAAGACCCTTTTCCACGACCTTGTGGATAAAGGAAACATCGATATTGCCACCGGACAGGATGCAAACGATCTTTTTGCCCTTGATATCCAGTTTGTGATTGAGCACTGCCGCAAGGGAAGCAGCACCGGCAGGCTCGACGACCTGCTTGGCGCGTTCCAGAAGCAGCATGATCGTGGAAGCGATCTCTGCATCGGATACGGTCACCATCTGGTCTGCATACTGGTCGATGTACTGCATGGTGAGATCACCCGGCTGCTTGACTGCAATGCCGTCTGCGATGGTGTGCGCGCTTTCGGTCGGGATGACGCCGCCCTGATGGAAGGAGTTGACGATTGCGGAAGCACCCTCTGCCTGCACGCCGATAACCTGAATACGGGGGTTGATCTGCTTGACGCAGGCTGCAACACCAGCGAGCAGACCACCGCCGCCTGCGGGGACAACAACCATGTCAACGGTGGGCAGATCACTTAAAATTTCCAGCGCGATGGTACCCTGACCAGCCATTACATCCTCATCGTTGAACGGATGGATCAGTTCTGCGCCGGTTTCCTCAACGATCTGCTGTGCCTTGGCATAGGTCTCGTCATATACCGATCCGTGCAGGATCACCTTCGCGCCATAGCCCTCCGTTGCAGCGACCTTGGCGATCGGAGCGGAGCGCGGCATCACGATCGTGGCAGGTACGCCCACAGACGACGCGGCAAATGCAACGCCCTGAGCATGGTTGCCAGCCGAAGAAGCAACGACTGCGGAAAGATCACCCTCAAGGAAACGCTTCATGATTTTATTATAAGCACCGCGCACCTTGAACGAACCGGTTTTCTGCTGGTTTTCATATTTGAGATAAACTTCCGCACCGGTCATCTCGGAGAACGTGGAAGACGTACTCAGCGGGATGGTGTGGACAACATTTTTGAGACGGGATGCCGCCTCTTGAAAATCATTGACTGTCAGCATGATCTTGTCCCCTTATATTCGTGATTCAAAACTAAAAGATATTTTACAGTTTAGCACGCCGCATTGCTGATTGCAAGGTGTGCAGGGGGAAAATTTGGCTCTGCCATATAAAAAAACAGAAAAATTGAAATAATTTGAATAACATTGTATTTTTTCGATGGTTTTGCTATAATAACTGTGTATTATTTGAAACAAGCAGGCAGGGAAGGATATTTATGAGCCAATCAGAAATCGGATTTCGCACGGCGGCACTTGGTTTTCGCCGTGAAGATGTACTGGAGTTCATCGCGCAGGAAACGAAACGACGTCAGGAAATAGAAGAAGAGCTGGAGCATATTCGAGAAGAAGCCGCAGAACTGAGGAAAGAACGGGAGGAGGCTGACCGCGCCTCCAAGACCCTTTTGGCAGACCATGAGGAAAACGCTGCCGCACTCCAAAAAAAGGATCAGACGATCGAGACCTTGCAGGAAGAACTGGCACAGGCAAGAGCAGAGATCGAGCGGGAAAAGCAGGCAAGGGATCGCCTGCGTGCGGAATATACGGCACTGGAGCAGTCGATGGCGGATACAAAAGCGGAAAACAAGGCACTTTTGTCCAAGTGTGGAGAGTATGACAACGCGCGTTCCCGACTGGCGGATATTGAATTATGTGCGCATGGACGTGCGGATGAGATCGAGCACCGTGCAGAAAAACAGGCACATGCGCTGATTGAGGAAGCAAAGTGCATGGCCGAGCAGCTGCTGCAAACGATCACGCAGAGCAAGGGGGCTTACTGGGAAGCCTTGGAGGCGGTCGAGCGAGAGACCGAGCGTGCACACACGCGTGCAGTGGATGCGCTTTCCAAATTTGATGGAATCATGGCAGAGCTGCGCAGTCAGGTGACAGCACAGCTGGAAGCGGAATCCGCGAAGTCGGAGGCGGTTGGGGCGGAGCATCTGACAGCCGAACCATGCAAAACAGTCGGAGCAGAGCATGAACGTCCGACATTGGCGCAGGTGTTGGGCGCGCTGCGCAGCGGAAAGTAACAGGGGGAACAGAGATGGCTCATTATGATTTGCGTACCGAACAGATGAAAGAAATGGCACCCAAACTGCGTGCCGGTGATACAGTGACCCTCACAGGAACATTGTACACTGCGCGCGATGCCGCACATAAGCGCATCGTACAGGCGATGGAGGAAGGACGGGAACTGCCGTTTGTGCTCGATGGTGCGGCGGTCTATTATGCAGGGCCTACGCCGGAAAAGCCGGGGCAGGTCATTGGGTCGGTCGGACCGACGACATCAGGTCGTATGGATCCGTATTCACCAAAACTGCTTGATGCAGGACTGACCTGCATGATCGGAAAGGGAGTCCGCGCACCGGCGGTGGCAGAGGCAATGGCGCGCAATGGCGCGGTATATATGGTTGCCATTGGCGGCGCAGGCGCAGTCAAAGCACAAAGCGTCAAGGCACTGGAAGTCATTGCCTATGAGGATCTGGGCTGCGAGTCAGTCAAGCGGCTGACGGTCGAAGGATTTACGGCCATTGTTGCAATGGACAGCGTGGGCGGCAACCTCTACAGAGATGGCGCGGCGCAATACCGAAAGAACTGAACCGGACTCGAAGAGAAAAGAATGTGCGGATAAGCCTGTGATAGGTACCCTCTTGACTGGATACAGTGAGGAGGGTATTTTTTTATATCCTCCTGCATAGAGTGACAGAGAACAACTGGGAGGTGTGCAAATGGATCAGACCGGAATGAAAAAGATCCTGTGCCAGATGCTGGCAACCGTTTTGGTATTGGGCGGACTGTTTGCTTGGAATACACGCGAGACAGCGGCTCCGGCACTTGCGCAGGAGCAGGTCGATCTGCCGATCATCATGTATCACAGCATCCTGAAAGACGAAGCGAAGGCCAATGATTATGTGCTCAGTCCAGCGGCACTGGCAGGGGATCTTGATTATCTTCAGCAGCATGGATACCAGACGATAACGGTCGAACAGCTCATTGATTATGTAGATGGACAGGGTGTGCTGCCGGAAAAGCCTGTACTGATCACCTTTGATGACGGATTCTATAACAATTACCTGTACGCCTATCCGCTCCTGAAGGAGCGTGATATGTGTGCAGTGATCTCGCCCATTGGGGATCAAGCGGTTCTCTTTACCGAAAACGGGCAGGAAAACGCATACTGGTCGTACCTGTCCTTGGAGCGTTTGATCGAGATGGAGCAAAGCGGTGTGTTTGAAATGGGCAATCACTCTTATCAGATGCATGATACTGGGCCGCGGAAAGGGTGCCTCAAAAAACGCGGAGAGGATGACGCGGCTTATAAAGCCCTGCTCCGTGAAGATACGCAGAAGGCGCAGACCATGCTGGCTGAGGGTGGACTCACACCACCCATGTGCTATACCTACCCATTCGGAGCATACAGTGCGGAGACCGAGCAGGTGATGAAGGAACTGGGATTTCGCTGTACCCTCAGCTGTGAGGAACGCCATAATATCATCACAAGAGATCCCGATTGCCTGTATCTGCTGGGCAGATATAATCGCCCATCGGGGATCTCGACCGATGCGTTTTTTGCCAAGGTACTGCCGGAGGAGGAGAAAAAATGAACGAATGCATGATGTGTCAGTGCTGCACGCTCACAGAGCTGCGGTGCAGAGAGGTCATAAACCTTTGTGACGGTGCGCGCATGGGATATGTGAGCGATGTGCAGTTCGATCTGGTCAGCGGCAGGATTACCGCATTCATCGTACCTGAGTCCGGCGGCGTTCTGGGGCTGCTGGGCAGAGGAGAGGATGCGGTCATTCCGTGGGATGCGGTTGAAAAGATCGGTGAGGATATCATTTTTGTGCGCTATCAGCACCCTTGTCCGGAGCCAAGGACGTATAAACGATTTTCTTCTCAAAAAAAATAAGAAAAGTGAAAAAATTCCTTTGACAAGTCGCTTCATGGTGTGCTATGATATCAAGGTATGAATACACACATCTCGCGATGCACGCGGCGGGTGGCCGTTCTGGAAACGGTTGCCGCCTGTCAGATGAAACGAGATGGAGGTAAAACCAAGGAGGAAATTTATCATGGCAGTAATTTCTATGAAGCAGCTGCTGGAGGCTGGCGTACATTTCGGTCACCAGACCCGCCGCTGGAACCCGAAGATGGCAACTTACATCTTCACAGAGCGTAACGGTATCTACATTATCGACCTGCAGAAGACCGTCAAGAAGCTGGAGGAGGCTTACTTCTTCGTTCGTGACACTGCTGCAAACGGTGATTCCATCCTGTTCGTCGGCACCAAGAAGCAGGCACAGGACGCAATCAAGGAAGAAGCAGAGCGTTGCGGCCAGTACTTCGTAAATGCACGTTGGCTGGGCGGCATGCTGACCAACTTCAAGACCATGCGTACCCGTATCAACCGCCTCAACCAGCTCAAGAAGATGGAAGAGGACGGCACTTTCGATCTGCTCCCGAAGAAGGAAGTAATCAAGCATCAGCTTGAGATCGCAAAGCTCGAGAAGTATCTGGGCGGCGTAAAGGAAATGAAGAAGCTGCCGGGTGCTATGTTTGTTGTAGATCCGCGCAAGGAAAAGAACGCGATCGCTGAGGCAAAGAAGCTGGGCATTCCGGTTGTTGCAATCGTTGATACCAACTGCGATCCAGACGAAGTTGACTATGTGATCCCAGGCAACGACGATGCGATCCGTGCAATCAAGCTGATCTCCCAGACCATGGCAAACGCTGTTCTGGAAGGCAAGCAGGGCGAGCAGCTGGAAGTTGCAGCTGAGGAGAAGGAAGCGGAGTAATCCGATTTTCATAACAGACTGTGAATTTTTGCAGGGCGCGACGCCCCCGGCGCGCCGGTAAGTCGCACCCTGCTTTTTCTAGTGTATTATAAAATCTTTTATTTGGAGGAACTAAAAATGGCTTTTACTGCTGCTGACGTAAAGAAGCTGCGCGAGCAGACCAGCGTAGGCATGATGGAGTGCAAGAAGGCACTGACTGAGGCTGACGGTGATTTTGAGAAGGCAATCGAGCTGCTGCGCGAAAAGGGTCTGGCAAAGGCTGCTAAGAAGGCAGACCGCGTTGCTGCTGAGGGTGTTGTCTGTGCAAAGGTTTGTGACGAGTGCGGCGTAGCTGCAATCGTTGAGGTCAATGCAGAGACCGACTTCGTTGCAAAGAATGCGGATTTCCAGAACTTTGTAAACGACGTTGCAACTGTCATCATCAAGGAGAATCCGGCAGACGTTGAGGCACTGAAGGCTTGCAAGATGGGCGAGCTGACCGTTGAGACCGCTCTGCAGGAGAAGGTCCTGACCATCGGTGAGAACATTCAGATTCGCCGTTTCGAGCGTTTCGACAACAGCACTGTAAACGTTGCATACAACCACATGGGCGGCGTGATCGGTACTCTGGTTGCGCTTCAGGTTTCCGACAACCTGAAGGACAACGCTACCGTGAAGGAGCTGGGTAAGGACATCGGTATGCAGTCTGCTGCTATGAACCCGCCTTACATGGATAAGTCCGAGGTTGACGCTGACACGCTGGAGAAGGAGAAGGAGATCCTGCTGGCGCAGGCTCTGGAGGAGAACAAGACCGCTGCAAAGCCGAAGCCGGAGCAGATCATCCACAAGATGGTAGAAGGCCGTATCGGCAAGTACTACGAGGAGAACTGTCTCATGCAGCAGGCTTTCGTTAAGGAAAACAAGGTTTCTGTTGAGGCTCACATCGCAGCAGTTGCAAAGGAACTGGGCGGTGAGATCAAGCTGGCAAAGTGTGTTCGTTTCGAAAAGGGCGAGGGCATCGAGAAGAAGCAGGACGATTTCGCAGCAGAAGTTGCTTCTATGGCAAAGTAAGATCGGATTTTCGATCATGAAAAAGGACAGGCTTGATTGCCTGTCCTTTTTGTATGCTTCAAACAGCGTACACGGCTGCCGTTTGGGCATAAAAAGCCGAATGACCAGATAAAACATAAAATGGATCGGATCATTCGGCGTGTGTTTTACTTATACAGATGCGTTGAATTCGGTCACAGGGGTTTTCGTCTTTCCGGACGCCTGCTCCTTGCGTGCAGCCTCAAAGGCCTCTTTATAGATCTTATTTGCTTCCTGATCGAAGTCTCTTTCTTCCTTGGTTGGGATCTCCTTCCAGCCGCCCTTCGGGGGTGGGTTGTAGGAGAGGATCTCATTTCCCTTGTCATCGTAGATGGACATTTTGCCGCCTGCGATCGGGCTCGGGGTAAACTTTGCAGAATAGGAGGGGAAGCCGGGGATCTTATCGATGAACATCGGCTGACCGCTGGAACCGGGAGTGTTCATGACAGTTGGATTGAACATTGTGATGAGCTGTCCACGGTCAGGAGAGATATGGTTCTGGGTCTTATATTTTTTGAGATATGCCGCATAACGGTCATCGCCCATATAATCGTTCTTCTGCGCATCCTGTTTTGCGATATCCTGAATATCTGCAAATACAGTATCTGGCAGGGAACTGTTATTTGGCTTGCCTACACCCTCGGGACGCTCGATCGTACCATTGACGGGAGGATGATCCTCGGGCTTGCTCGGCTTTGTCGGCTTTGTTGTGCTCTCGGATTCGGATACAGACGGCTCTGGATTATATCTGCGCTTATGATATATACTTGAAAGTGCAGGGAAACCTGAAATGCTCATACGATATGCTCCTTTACAGATGATTTTACGATACGACCCTGAAGGGGGTATACAAATGATTTGTCTAATCGAAGGGATTTCCGATCATGCAAACAACTCCTACCAATAATATCGGAATGTTTTTCTAAAACTTTAGGATACAGCGCAAAAAAGTTTTTGTCGCACAGGCTGTAGATCGAGTGGGGATCGGGCAAAGATGTATCAAATAAATGAGACTGCATAAAAACAAAAAGACACCTGAAATCAGGTGTCTTTTTGATGAGCTGGTGCCGATGGCCGGACTCGAACCGGCACGGGTTGCCCCGCCGCATTTTGAGTGCGGTACGTCTACCAATTCCATCACATCGGCGTCTTAATCAGTATAGCAGAGGAGTACTCAAAATGCAAGATATTTTTTAATAAAAATGCGAAATTCATCATCAGCACCGCAATCGGTTTCCATGCATTGTCAGGTGGAACGCTTGACAGAATCCCTGTGATATGTGAGAATGAGATAATAGGGTATATATGCCCGATCAATAGAGATTCTATAAGAGGACGATATATATGACAAAACAAGAACGTGTGCTGGAGATCATCGAGCGGTTAAAGAGAGAATATCCGGATGCGACATGTACGCTGGATTATAATGAAGCGTGGAAGCTGCTCGTCAGCCTGCGTCTGGCAGCACAGTGTACAGACGCACGAGTGAATATAGTGGTTGAGAAGCTATACGAAAAATTTCCTGATGTAGGATCGCTTGCGGCGGCTGATGTGGATGAGATCGAAAAGATCGTACATCCCTGCGGTTTGGGACCAAGCAAGGCGCGTGATATCAGCGCGTGTATGAAGATGCTGCGTGACGAATACAATGGAGGGATTCCAGAGACCTTTGAGGAATTGCTTCGCCTGCCCGGCGTGGGCAGAAAAAGCGCGAACCTTGTAATGGGAGATGTGTTCGGCAAGCCTGCCATTGTCACCGATACCCATTGTATCCGTCTCGTCAATCGCATGGGTCTGGTCGATGGGATCAAGGAACCCAAAAAGGTGGAGATGGAGCTTTGGAAGATCGTTCCGCCAGAGGAGGGCAGCGATTTCTGTCACCGCTTGGTATTTCATGGACGTGATGTATGCAGTGCGCGTAAAAAGCCGGACTGTGAAATGTGCTGTGTGCGCGATCTGTGTCCGCAGATTGGCGTATAACGGATCTGTCGATCTCACATACAACAGAAAGAGAGGGGATGTACTTGGCGATCAATAAACACATGCGTGCAGCACTTCGGGTGCTCTCCTATCCGGCGGCTGTGGAACTGGATAAAGTCTATAAGGTGGAACGTGCCATCTATCAGTTGAAGGCACCGCCCTTGTCTGCATTGTATCGGCACTGGGATCATAAGATCGAATCCGTGGATGGCACCCCGATCCGTGTGCGGATCTATACGCCCAAGCAGCAGACCGATAACCGTTTGCTGCTGTTCTTCCATGGCGGCGGCTGGGTGTTGGAAAATGTGGATACCTACAATCAGGTGTGCAAGGGACTGGCGAAGGCAACCGGCTGCCGTGTGGCTTCGGTCGAGTATCGGCGTGCGCCGGAGCATCCGTTCCCGATGGGGCTGGAGGACTGTTATGCCGCTGCCAAGGCGATCTATGCGGCAGGCGCACAACTGGGTACGCATGGAGCAGAGGATATCATACTCATTGGAGACAGTGCAGGCGCAAATCTTGCGGCATCGGTGTCGCTTTTAGCGCGCGACCGAGGGGAATTCACGGTCAGACAGCAGATCCTCATTTATCCGGCAACAGCGGCAGATCATTCGGAGGCATCCCCATTCCCGTCTGTACGGGAGAATGGGGAGGGCTATCTGCTGACCTCCTTTCGCGTGGAGCAGTTCATGCGTCTTTATGCAGGAATGGACGATTCTGCCTATCAGAACCCATATTTTGCGCCGCTTTTGATGAAAGATCTGAGCAGACAGCCGCGCACGCTGCTCATTACAGCACAATATGATCCGCTGCGCGATGAAGGGGAAGCGTATGCAAAGGCACTTGCGGATGCAGGGAATGCGGTACGCTGTGTGCGGATGGCAGATGCATTGCATGGCTTTCTTTCGCTGCCGTCCCGTTTTGTGCATGTAAAGCGTACACATGCACTGATTCGAGAATTTTTGGGAGATGAAATGAGATGCGCAGACAGCAAAAACCAGAATGGTACCGCCTCGACAACGCGGCGAAAATTTTCCCACCGACGGTTCACGGGCCGGATACCGCAGTCTTTCGACTGACCTGCGAATTCAATGAACCGGTAAATCCTGAGATCTTGCAGCGTGCGCTCGATCGTATGGTGACACAGTATCCCAATCTGTCCACAGTGCTCAGACGCGGTGTGTTCTGGTACTATTTAGAGCACACCAATCGCCGCGCAAGGGTCGTGCCTGAGCATACGCCACCCTGTGCACAACTCTATCAGGACAGCCGCTCCTCCTTGTTTGAGGTCAGCTATTGGAACAATAAGATCAATTTCGATGTGTTCCATGTGGTTGCAGATGGGGCAGGGGCGATCGAGATGCTGCAAACACTTGTCACGGAGTATGTCGCACAGGCACACAAGCTGGGCATCGAACGAAAACCCAAGGCAGCACTGGATGAACGTATGGAGGATGGATTCCAAAAATATTATAAAACAGAGAGCAGCAGCACGGGAACGGCGCAGAAGATGCACGCCTATCGCTTGCCGCATCGGGGGAAAGAGCTGTTTGTTTTCGAAGGTGTGTGCGAGGTAAAGGATGTGCTGTTGGTCGCGCACGAGTATGAAACCACACTGACGGTCTATCTGGCAGCGGTACTATTTCAGGCGATCTATGGCGGCATGTATGTGCGTGATCGGAAAAAGCCGGTCGTTGTGACCGTCCCTGTAGATTTGCGCAGTTATTTTCCATCGCATACAGCGAGAAATTTTTTCAGCATCATTCGCGCGTCCTATGATTTTTCCGAGCGGACCGGTTCGTTTGCAGATATCATCGAGCAGACTGCCGCCGTCTTTCAGCGAGAACTGACCGCTGAGAACCTTGCGGCACGGCTCAATTCTCTGGCAGCACTGGAGCATAATTTCTTACTGCGTCCCATCCCGCTGTTCCTCAAATATCCCGCGCTCTTTATTTCGGGGAAACTCTCCGATTTTGGAGAAACTGCTGTGCTTTCCAACATTGGTCGCTTTCAACTTCCAGAGGAGGTACAACCCTATGTCAAGGGCTTTGGCGTGTTCGTTGGAACGGATGCCTTGCAGCTGTGCACATGCAGTTACAATGGCAAACTGCATCTGGGCTTTACCACAACGATGCGTGATCCGGCTGTGATCCGCCGCTTCTGCAATCGACTGACAGCGGATGGTATCCAGATGGAGATCCGAAGCAATACAATGTATGGGGAGGAGAGTTGAATGCAGTATTGTCCATTGTGTCAGGTCAAGGTGGCAGGAAGCAAGCGGTGCTGTCCGCTCTGTGAGGGCGAGCTGATTGGAACACCGGAGCCGGAAACCGAGGTGTTTCCGCGTGTGATCCCACCGCACAAGCTGGCACGCATTGCGCGGCGCATGATCACGCTTTGCCTGCTGATCGTTGTGCTGTGCTGTGTGCAGGTGGAGAGCGTATGGCATCCGAGCAGCAACTGGCCGCTCATTGTGATTGCGGCGGTCGCCTGTTTGTGGCTGTCCGTTATGCTTGGCATTTCCAGAAGGCGTCTGCTGATGCAGAACATTACCTGGCAGGCGATCCTGTTTTCCACATTTTCGGTGCTGTGGGATTATGGCACAGGGTGGCGCGGCTGGTCGATCGAATGGGTCATTCCGATCCTGTGCATCTCAGCACTTGGTGCACTTTTGCTGCTCAAGCTGATCCTGCGTGTGCCGATGGTGGATGCCGTGGCGTGGCTTGGCACGCTTTCTGTGCTTGGTTGGATCGTTCCGCTGTTGCTGCTGTTGTTCCGCGACCTGCGCGTAGTGCTTCCAAGTATGATCTGCTCGGGGCTGTCCTTTATCATGGTCGTGGTGCTGGTCATCTTTTTTCATCGGTATATGCAGGAGGAAGCCGCACGCAGGTTCCATCTGTAAACCAAAAGAGGCATATCCATTGGATATGCCTCTTTTGGTTTACACTTCGGCTTCGGACAGCTCTCGATAGAGCATCCCCTTATCTAAAATGCGGATGCCGCCGCGTGAGACCTCGATACTGCCGGACTTGGAAAGCTGCTTGAGGATGCGGCTTACGGCTTCCCGTGCAGAGCCGATGGCGCGTGCCAGCTGCTCCTGTGTTAAAGAAAGGGTACTGTTGCCGCTGCTTGCCGATTCATCAATGAGGAACGCGGCAACACGCTGGCGCAGGGTCAGGAAGAACATACGCTCGACTGCCTGAATGAGATCGGACAGGCGTTCCGTGCTGCTGCGGTAGACAAAGTTTTCCACATACAGGTTTTCATCCACAAGCTGTGCAAAGGTTGCGGCAGGGATGATCAAGAGATCGCAGTCGGTCTCGGCATCGATCTGCACATCGAATGTCATGGCAGAGAGCACGCAGGAGGCAGAGAGCACACAGGTCTCTCCGGCACGCAGACGATAGATCGTCGCTTCACGGCCGTCTGCACTCAGCAAATATACGCGCAGGATACCCTGCACGACAAACAGGGGACCGATACAACTGCAATTTCCTGTTTTGACGGCTTCGCCGGCGGAAAAATGGGCAGTATGTGCATGCGCAAGCACGAGCTGCTTTTGTGCCTCGGACAGATGGGGCCAAAATGATTGTGATTCTAATAATGTGGTATCCAAAAAGCCACCTGCTTTCTATGAACTGGATATTGGCTTATTTTGTTTGGGGTTCCGGCTGAAAGGAGACGATATAGCAATCTGGATCATTGGGTGCGCCGAACAGTGCCTCGATAGAAGCGGAGACCGATGCCCAATCTCCACCGCCGCGGTCACAGCCGATCTTTTCCGGAAAGCCGACCGAATAATGCTGCTGCACAGCGAAGGCCTTGACAGACTCCATTGCCCGATACAGTGCCTGCTCATCCGTATGTTTGCCGGTGCCAAAGCTGTCCTGCCCAAACAGGTTTGCAAGGATCGTGCCATCCGGTGCTTCATAAAATTGCACGCGCCCAAGGTTTTCGCGTCCGGATTGCGTACAAAGCATCTGATATTCTGCAAACATATCGGGATATCGCTGTTTGGCTTCCCGTGCAATGCCCGATCCCATGACCCCACGACAGTTGACCTGATGACAGCGGATTTTTGCTGGAGAAGTGAATAGATTTCCGGAAAGATGGTAAATCATAGAGTTTCCTTTCTGCTTTCGGCATTCCATTGAAAATGGACGCACTTGCCATCTCTCAGTGGGATGCGTCGTGAAATGTGATCTGTCACCATTGTACACACATCTTGCGTATTTTGCAAGGACGCAAATCACCTTGTTTTTGTCAATACAACAAGATTTTATGTATTACCAAACAAATTTTTGTTTGGTTTATTTTGCGAAGGGGCATTTTCTTGAAAGGGGAAATGCGGTATAATAACCACAAGTGGTCGTTATGCTTTGCATACACAGACCGCAGAAGAATTGGAATTTAATTTTGTATACGTTTGGCAGCCGATCGCCGAAATGCAGTCGGTTACGATCCACACAGAAAGTGAGAGGAGAATATATGGGTATTAGAATCGGTATTTTAGGATATGGCAATCTGGGACGCGGTGTAGAGGCTGCGATCGCGCAGAATCCGGATATGGAGCTCGTTGGCGTATTCACACGCCGTGATCCAGCCTCAGTTAAGATTACCACCAAGGGCGTTTCGGTATATCATACAGATGATGCAGAGAAGATGACAGACAAGATCGATGTCATGGTGATCTGCGGTGGCAGTGCGACCGACCTGCCGCATTTGACTCCGAAGTATGCAGAACTGTTCAATGTGGTAGACAGTTTTGATACCCATGCCAATATCCCGACCCATTTTGCATCCGTCGATGCGGCGGCAAAGAAGGGCGGAAAGATCGGTCTGATCTCGTGCGGCTGGGATCCGGGCATGTTCTCCCTGAATCGTGTCTATGCAAATGCCGTTTTGCCGCAGGGCAAGGACTATACCTTCTGGGGACGCGGTGTCAGTCAGGGACATTCGGATGCCATCCGTCGCATTGCAGGCGTTGTGGATGCGCGTCAGTATACCTGTCCGGTAGAGGGTGCAGTGGCATCGGTTCGTGCTGGAGAAAATCCGGAACTGACTACCCGTCAGAAGCACACCAGAGAGTGCTTTGTCGTAGCAGAGGAAGGCGCAGACCGCGATCGCATTGCACAGGAGATCAAGCGTATGCCGAACTATTTTGCAGATTATGATACCACAGTACACTTTATCTCTCAGGAGGAGCTCGATCGTGACCATAAGGGTCTGCCGCATGGCGGCTTTGTGATCCGTTCCGGCAAGACGGGCTTCGATGGAGAGCATCAGCATATCATCGAGTACAGCCTCAAGCTGGATTCCAATCCGGAGTTCACCGGTTCCGTGCTGGCGGCATGCGCACGCGCAGCATACCGCATGAATCAGGAGGGACAGTCGGGCGGCAAGACCATGCTCGATATTGCACCGGCATATCTCTGTGCACAGTCCGGAGAGGAACTGCGCGCACACATGCTGTAAGAATGGATCAGACCGGCATAGCATGTTCTATGCCGGTTTTTTATACGATAGCAAAGAAAGGAGCGATGACGGATGTCAGAGCTTGGAAGAAATGACCCGTGTTGGTGCGGAAGCGGAAAAAAGTATAAAAAATGCCATGCAGACTTTGATGGAAAGTTATCTGCACTGTCTATGGCAGGGCATGTGATCCCGACCCATCAGATGATCAAAACACCAGAGCAGATCGAGGGCATCCGCAAGAGTGCAAAGGTCAATATCGCGGTGCTTGACTATGTGGCAGAGCATATCCGCGCGGGCGTATCCACAGCCGAGATCGACCGCTGGGTGCATGATGAGACCGTGCGCATGGGCGGTATCCCTGCGCCGCTTGGATTTGAGGGCTTCCCGAAAAGTGTTTGTACATCGGTAAACAATGAGGTCTGCCACGGGATCCCGTCCGAAGATATGATCTTGCAGGAGGGCGATATCATCAATGTGGATGTATCGACCATCGTGGATGGATTCTATTCGGATTCTTCTCGTATGTTCTGCATTGGCAGGGTGCTGCCTGAATGGGAAAAACTCGTGCGTGTGACCAAGGAATGTGTGGAAAAGGGACTCGAACAGGTCAAGCCATGGGGATTTTTGGGTGATATCGGACAGGCGATCAATGACCATGCCAAGGCACATGGATATTCTGTCGTGCGTGAGATCGGTGGACATGGTGTTGGACTGGAATTCCATGAAGAACCGTGGGTCAGCCATGTGGCAGAGGCTGGAACCGGCGTGGTTCTGGCTCCCGGCATGATGTTTACCATCGAGCCGATGGTCAATATGGGTGCACCCGACATCTTTCAGGATGCCGACAATGGCTGGACGATCTATACGGAGGATGACCAGCCCTCAGCACAGTGGGAAATTCAAGTTCTGGTCACAGAGACCGGACATGAGGTGATTTCCTATTAGTGGCTGTTTGAAAAATCCGCCAATTTCTCTATTTTCAAATAAGTCCGAACAATAGCAAAACCGCGCAGTCACAGCTTGTTCTGTGACTGCGCGGTTTTGCTATAAACGGGGAAATTATTTGGTGATGAGCTCGACCTCGACTGGGATCACAGCCTCGACTGATTCACCAGAGAGCAGAGAAACTGCGGTTTGTACAGCCGTCTGTCCCATGAGATCAGGCTTCTGTGCAACTGTGGCTGCCATTCTGCCGTTCTCAACTGCCTTTACGGCATCATCGGTTGCATCAAAGCCGACAACCAATATCTTGCGGCTGCCGATCGCCTCGACTGCACCCAGTGCCATTTCATCATTATGGGCAAAGACGCCCTGCACATCAGGATTTGCCTGTAGGATATTTTCCATAACCGTCATGCCCTCGGAACGGTTGAAGTTTGCGGTCTGCTTTGCCACGACATTAAGCGATTGATCTGCCGCATTGTGGAAGCCCTGACCACGCTCGATTGCAGCACTTGCTCCGGGGACACCTTCCAGTTCGGCAACCTTTGCCTGCTCACCGATAAGTGAAATGAGATATTCGGTCGCCATTTGTGCACCCTGTACATTGTCGGAAGCGATCGCAGAATCTACGGTCACACCGTTTACCGCACGATCGACCGAGATGACCTTGATGCCGCGTGCGATCGCGTCCTTGACGGCTGGTGCTACAGCATCGGAATCAACCGGATTTACGATCAGGACGCCAATCCCCTTGGAGATCAGGTCTTCGATATCGCTTGCCTGCTTGGCTGCATCATCGCCTGCATCGAGTACGATCAGGGTTTTTCCGGCACTGTTTGCTTCCGCCTTTGCGCCTTCGCTGAGGGTCACAAAGAACGGATTGTTGAGTGTGGAGATGGAAAAGCCGATGCTGTCGGTCTGGGTGTTCTGCTCGCCGCCGATGTCCTCGCCGTCGATGGTGAAAACCTTGCATGCCGTCATGGAGAACATCAGCAGCAGAGCGGTCAGACCTGCAAATATCTTTTTCATGTTCAGTTTCTCCTTTTATCTTCTGCGGTCGGATAATACAGCAATCAGGATCACGATACCCTTTACAACATCCTGATAGTAGGAAGATACGCCAAGGATATTGAGTCCGTTATTGAGGACTGCGATGATGAGTACACCGATGAAAGTACCCCAGATCCTGCCGCGGCCACCGTTCATACTCGTGCCGCCCAGCGCGACGGCTGCGATCGCATCCAGTTCATAGCCCTGACCCAGCGTTGGCTGTGCAGAGCTCAGACGGGAAAGCAGGATCAGACCGGACAGGGAAGCCATTGCACCGGACAGGGCATAGGCAATGCGCTTGGTGCGCTCAATGTTGACACCTGCAAGGCGTGCAGCGGTGGCGTTGCTGCCGGTCGCGTAGATATGGCGGCCGAATGTGGTTTTTTGCAGGATGAAAAGGAAAATGATGAATACAAGCAGGAACAGCAGGACGGGGATCGGGATCATAAACAGATTGCCCTTGCCGACTGCCTTGAGCAGTAGGCTGTCACCGAGATTGGAGATCGGCTTGCCATCCATATAGATCATGGTCACACCACGGAACACGGTCATAGTGATGAGGGTTGCGATAAATGGTTGGAGACGACCCTTGGTAACCAAAAGGCCACTGACATAGCCAAAGGCAGTGCCGAGGAGCAGGGAGAGGATCATTGCTGCGCCCACAGGCATACCGCCTGAGATCATACCGGCACATAGGGCAGTCGTCAGCGCGAGTACCGATCCAACGGAAAGGTCAATGCCGCCGGTCAAAATGACGCAGGTCATGCCGAAGGCGATAAAGCCGTTGATGGAAGATTGCCGAAGGAGCGATAAGAAGTTTCCGAAGCTGCGGAATTCCGGACTGATGATACCAATGCCAACGACCAGCAAGACCAGTGCAATGAGCGCACCCAGATCCTGTAAGCGATTTGCTGCTTTTGTCTTATTCATTGCGCGTTCCTCCTGTTGCTAAAATCATAATATTTTCCTGAGTTGCTTCTTCTTTGGGCAGGATGCCTGTGACATGACCCTCGTGTACGACCATGACACGGTCGGACATGCCAAGCACTTCGGGAAGTTCGGATGAAACCATGATGATCGCGACGCCCTGTGCAGCGAGCGTGTTGATCAGCATATAGATTTCTTTTTTTGCACCGATATCTACGCCGCGCGTCGGCTCGTCCAAGATGAGGACTTTGGGCTCGGTGAACATCCACTTGGCAAAGATCACCTTTTGCTGGTTGCCGCCGCTCAGACTGCCGCAGGTCTGCTCGGCAGAGGAACAACGGATACGCAGTTCCTTGATGCCGCGCTGGACAAGGCTCTGCTCCTGCTCTCTGGACAAGACACCCTGTCTGGAAATGCGGCCAAGGTTGGCAAGAGAGATATTTTTTGTAATGCTTTCTTCCAGCATCAGTCCCTCGACCTTGCGATCCTCTGTGATAAAGCCAATGCCGTTTTTGATCGCGGTATGGGGATCGGTGTTATGGATCTCTGTACCGTTCAGTAGGATCTGTCCGGTCGCATGGGGCATGTTGCCGAAGATCGCCTGCATGATCTCGGTTCTGCCTGCACCCATAAGACCGGATACGCCGAGGACCTCTCCTGCATGGACTTCAAAGGAAACATCTTCGAAGGTATTGGGGCAGGTGAGATGTCGAACCTCCAGAACAGGTGCGCCGATCTGAACCTCTCGCGCCGGATAGCGTTCTCCGATCTCGCGGCCGATCATCATTTTGACCACATCGTTCATATCGGTATCGCGGATGGCTTTGGTGCCGACGTATGTACCATCGCGCAGGATCGTGATCCGGTCGCACAGCTCAAAGATCTCCTCCATGCGGTGAGAGATGTAGACAATGGATACACCTTTTTTGCGCAGGGACTTTACGACTTCAAAGAGGACGTGGGTCTCGCTCTGGGTCAGAGCAGCGGTCGGCTCATCCATGATAATGACCTGAGCGTCTGCCATCAGAGCCTTTGCGATCTCGACCATTTGCTGCTGTCCGACGGACAGCTCGTTCATGCGCTGGCGTGGATCGATATTGACGCCCAGCCGCTCCAAAATGGCGTTTGCCTCTTTCTGCATCCGCGGCTTATCGCATACGCCGCATTTGTTTTTGATCTCTTTTCCAAGGAACATATTTTCCTCTACGGTGAGATCGAACAAAACGTTGAGCTCCTGATGAATGAATACAATTCCGGCTTTTTCCGCTTCTCGTGCGCTCTTGTAGCAGACCTCCTTGCCATCTACGAGGATGGTTCCGGAGTCCTTGGTATACACGCCGGTGAGGATCTTCATAAGGGTGGATTTACCGGCACCGTTTTCGCCCATGAGTGCATGGATCTCGCCTGCATTGAGGGAAAACCCCGCGTCTTTTAATACTTTATTACTTGCGAAGGCCTTACAGATTTCTTTCATTATGATTTCCATAAAACTGCCCTCCTGATTTAAAAGATACAGCCGGATTGCAGGATGATATTGGCGTAAGGCGTATTTTCGCCTGTGCGCACGACTGCCTTGCAGCTTTTTGTCATCTGCTTGAGCTGTGCGTGAGGAACGAAGGTAACAGTTGGTATTTGTTCAGAGGACTCAAAATAGGCAGAGATCTTTTGGAGCATTTCTGGATTGTATGTTTGGATCTCCTCAGTCAAAATGATCGCCTCGATCTTCATATCTGTGCCGATCTCTTGAAGAACGTCCAGAAAGGAGGGGCTGCCAAAGCGCAGGGCAAGGTCGATCTTTTGGGTCTCGGCAGGGATGGGCAGACCGCAGTCCGCAATACAGAGTTGATCGGTGTGCCCCATGTTGGCAAGCACAGATGCGATCTGGCTGTTCAGGATTCCATGCTTTTTCATCGTGTGTCTCCTTTCTTACAGTTCGAGGCGGACTTCATCTGCTGTGGGCATACCGGTCTGTGCACCAAAGCGTTCGGTGGATAGGCTTGCGGCGACATTGGCATAATGCAGCGCGGTTTTGAGATCATCCCCAGCGGCAAAGCGTACCGCAAAGGCGGCATTCAGGGTGTCTCCTGCGCCTGTCGTATCCACGACCTTGGCTTTTCTTGCAGGAACCGTGAAGATTTCGCCCCCCTTGGTGCAGGCAGAAACACCCTTGGAGCCTTGCGTGATGATGAGTTTTTCGGGATATCGTTGCAGAAGTTCTTCGGTGGTATGGTCTGTACCAAAAATCAGACGCGCTTCGTGTTCGTTTGGTGTCAGGAAGGTCACTTTTTCGATGATCTCCATGGGAACCGCAGAGGCAGGCGCGGGATTTAAAATGACAGGGATGTGCTTTTCTGCGCACAGGTCGATGATGGCATACACGGTTTCGAGGGGGATCTCGTGCTGGAGCACGACCAGCGAACACGCCGTCAGAGAATCTCTGATCTCTGCAAGGTAGGCGAGATCCACATGGCTGTTTGCGCCTGCAACGACTACAATGGTATTGTCGTTGTCGCCGACCGTAATCAGTGCAAGACCGGTCGGTACATTGGGGAGGACATGGATATGATCGGTCTTTACATGGTTGGCATTGAGATTTTCCAGCATCTTTCTGCCGTTTTCATCCTCTCCCACACAGCCAAACATTTCAACCTCTGCGCCCAAACGTGCCATTGCAACGGCTTGGTTTGCGCCCTTTCCGCCGGGGATATACTGGATCTTGTCACCGCGCAGGGTCTCGCCTTTGAGGGGGATGCGCTCAGCTGTGACGGTGAGGTCTGTGTTGATGCTTCCAACAACTGCGATTTTCATAAGATAGCTCCTCCTTTTGTTCTGCATGTGGTTTGTCTTTCGATCAGTGAGACATCGAGGATCACATTTTCCTGATTTTCCAATGCGCTGCCCTGTAAGATGAGCTGGACGGCTTTTTGTCCCAGCTGATAAATCGGCTGATGAATGGTTGTCAGTTCCGGTGTAAAACGCCAGCTGAAGCTGATATCATCGAATCCGACAAGCTGGATATCCTCGGGGATCTGATAACCGGCCTGACTCAGGATCTTGTAGACTGCCATGGCGGAGATGTCATTGCTTGCAAGGATGCCGTCGGCATCGGGGTAGTATGCCATGATCTGTTTTGCCGCGACGAGTCCGCTTTCGTAGGAATAATCACAATCGAGAAACAGTGGTTCGCGGTCATACTTTTGGCAGATATCCAGATATGCACGATAACGCTCCTGACTGCTGGAATATTTCTGCGGTGCGCGCAGGCAGAGGATCTTTTTACAGCCGCATTCTACCAGATGCTCGGCAGCCAGCCAGCCGCCCTTGTAATGGTCGGCTTCAATGGAAGCGACCTTTTTCCCTGATGTGAACCGACGATCCATCACGACGATGGGCAGGTCACATTCTGCGATATTCTTTCCGGTATCGTCTCCATTGGTCATGATAATGATGCCGTCCGCTTTCATCTGCACGAGCATTTGAATGTTCATGGCTTCCTTTTCCATGCTGTGATCGGAGCAGCACAGCAGGATCTTGTAGCCTTCGCGGAATGCTTCCGCCTCGATCGCCTTGGCAGCCTCGCTGAAGAAAGGATTTTCGATATCAGGGATGATGACGCCGATGATTCTGGAAGAATGTTTGAAGAGGGCGCGTGCCAGTTCATTGGGTTTGAAACCGGTTTCAGAAATGGCAGAGAGAACTGCCTGCTGTTTGCGCTCATCTACCTTTGCTGTTCCGTTAATTACGCGAGAGACGGTGGCAGGGGAGACGCCTGCCAGCTTTGCGACTTCTCGAATCGTTGCCATAAGATAACCTCCAAATGTTTGAAACCCGTTTCATAAGATGGTTCTATTATATCTGTGTCGTTTTCTGTTGTCAATGAATTTTGTAAAGTTTGTGAAAAGCGTATATCGAATGAGGCGGTTGTTGGGGAAGATGCACAATGAAAACGGCATTTTGGGATAAATCGGGCAAAGAAAATGCCCCTGTATGCATACAGGGGCATCATTTGTTTTTTCAAATTGGGAAGGGGGACAAATCAGTTTTTGTTCTGGATATATTCGTCCATTGCAGCCGCTGCACGCTTGCCTGCACCCATTGCGAGGATAACGGTTGCCGCACCGGTGACAGCATCACCGCCTGCAAAAACACCGTCCTTGCTGGTGATGCCGTTGTCTTCATCGGCAACGATACAGCCGCGCTTGTTGGTATCGAGTCCTGGGGTAGTGGAACGGATCAGTGGGTTCGGGCTGGTGCCGATCGCAACGATGACAGCATCCAGATCGAGAACAAACTCACTGCCGGCAACCGGTACCGGACGGCGGCGTCCGGACTCGTCCGGCTCGCCAAGTTCCATCTGCTGGCATTTGAGACCGGTTACCAGATAGGTTTCCTCATTGCCCAAAACTTCAAGCGGTGCGGTCAGGAACTTGAAGATGATGCCTTCTTCCTTGGCGTGGTGGATCTCCTCCAGACGGGCAGGCAGCTCGGACTCACCGCGGCGGTATACGATGTATACTTCCTCTGCACCCATACGCTTTGCACAGCGCGCCGCGTCCATTGCTACATTGCCGCCGCCAACGATGGCAACTTTCTTTGCGCGATGGATCGGGGTGTTGGAATCCTTCTTGTATGCTTTCATCAGGTTTACACGGGTGAGGTACTCGTTTGCAGAGTAAACACCATTGTAGTTTTCTCCCGGGATGCGCATAAAGGTCGGCAGACCGGCACCGGAACCGACAAAGACAGCTTCATAGCCATCAGCAAACAGATCATCAATGGTCTCGGAACGACCGACCACAAAGTTCAGCACAAAGGTAACGCCCAGTTCCTTGAGGGTCTCGATTTCCTTCTGCACGATCGCCTTGGGCAGACGGAATTCCGGAATGCCGTACATCAATACGCCGCCTGCGGTATGTAATGCCTCGAATACGGTGACTGCATAGCCCTTACGCGCGAGATCACCGGCACAGGTCAGACCGGCAGGGCCTGCACCCACAACAGCGACCTTGTGTCCATTGGGTTCGGGCTTTTCCTTTTTAGAGGTATCATGCGCCATTGCATAGTCGGCAACAAAACGCTCCAGACGACCGATGCCGACGGCTTCGCCCTTGATCGCACGGACGCATTTCTGCTCGCACTGGGTCTCCTGTGGGCAGACACGACCGCAGACAGCCGGAAGTGCAGACGTTTCCTTGATTTTTGCAGCGGCTTCAAGGAATTTCCCCTCGGCAACCAGTGCAATAAACTCAGGGATCTGTACGCCGACTGGGCAGCCGGATACGCAGGGTTTATGCTTACAGTTGAGGCAGCGTTGTGCTTCTTCGATCGCCATTTCCGGTGTGTAGCCGGTCGTGACTTCTTCAAAATTCTTATTGCGGATATTTGGTTCCTGCTCGGGCATCGGAACCTTGTTCAAAGACATATTCGGCATGATCATTGTACCTCCATTTTGTGCATGTTGCATTCATGCTCCAGTGCGTCACGCTCTTGTTGGCGGTACATCGCACTGCGGCGCATGGATTCGTCAAAATCGACCAGATGGCCGTCGAAGTCCGGACCATCCACACAAGCGAACTTGGTCTCACCGCCTACGGTCAGTCGGCAGCCGCCGCACATGCCTGTGCCATCGACCATCGTAGAGTTCATGGATACAATGGTTTTGATGCCGTAAGGACGTGTGGTCTCACACACGAACTTCATCATAATCATAGGACCGATCGCGATCACCGCATCATACTGGTTTCCTGCATCGATCAGTTCCTTCAGCACCTCGGTTACAAGTGCCTTGCGTCCGTTGGAGCCGTCATCGGTCACGAGATGCAGACGGGTAGAAGCTTGGCGCATTTCGTCCTCCAGAATGATGATATCTTTATTGCGGAAGCCTGCGATCAGATCGACTTCGGCACCCATTTCGTGCAGTGCCTTTGCCTGCGGATATGCAATAGCACAGCCCAGACCGCCGCCTACAACGGCAACTTTCTGAAGTCCCTCCAGCTCGCTTGCACGGCCAAGCGGGCCAACGAAGTCATGCAGGCAGTCGCCAACATTCAGCTGACCCAGCTGCTTGGTGGTTGCACCGACTTCCTGAAAAATAATCATGATTGTACCCTTTTCACGATCGTAGGAAGCGATCGTCAGAGGGATGCGTTCGCCATCCTCATCCACACGCAGGATAATGAATTGTCCCGGCAGTGCTTTTTTTGCAACATGGGGCGCATCAATGATCATTTGTTTGGTATTGGCGTTGAGTGTCTTTTTTTCAAGGATTTTATACATTCCAATCCACCTCCATAGTGTATTTCATTATACGACAGGGGCGGAAAATTTGCAAGGAATCCTTTTATGATCGCAAGGAAATCGTTTTTGACGGATCATATCACACATCTTGTTCAGTTGAACCATTCCTTGGGAAATTGAGAATGGTTCATCTGACAAAGAGGAAGCGTGGGATTTATGAGGGAAAAACGACAAGGTTCCAGCCCTTATACCGCTGTCATCGGCACGACACGGTATTCCTTGCTTTGGGGCAAATCTTTGAGCAAATATGTGGATACATGAAATCTCCCGAAATTGATCTTCGTGTTCGGATGGAAAATCAAATGGCAGAGGGGTATTTCTTATGAATAATTGAGCGTGATATATTCCGATCGGGAATAGCCCTCAATATTCTGATAGCGGATCACATACCAGCCATTCCACGAGCCGAGGACTGTAACCTGTGCGCCGTCTGGAGCGCGTCCAAGGATGGGCGCGTCAAGAGAAGGACGCTCACGGATATTGAGGTTGCCGCCATTGAGATCGACCGTAGCGAACAGGAGGGGTTCCGGCTCTAAAAAGGGAAGCCCGAAATACTGGGTCAGTGCCATGACCATGGCGCGTGCGATCGGAACGATATTGCCGCGAATCCATGCGGCATCATCTGGATTGTCATGATAGCCAAGTTCTGCGAGGATGGCAGGGGCACGGGTGCGTGTGACTTCGCCGATGCTGGTCGTCGGACGTGCGACTACGTTATCGGGCAGGGGATAAATGCGGCGCAGTTGAGAAACGGTAAGATCAGCAAGGATGCGACTGCGCTCAGAAGCTGGATAATAGTACACATCGATTCCGCGCAGACGCCCTGCGAGGCTTTCGGGGGCTGCATTGGAGTGCAGGGCAACATGGGCATCATATTGACCGGCGTTGGATGCGCGGATGGAGGATGCCGCCGTCATTTCCGGTGTGTTGCGCGTAAATGTGATGCCGGATGCGGTAAGATAAGGCTCCATCGCGTCTGCGATAAGATTCATGTAAAATTCTTCGCTGCCATCTCCGTCGTAATAAAGATTGAAATCCTGTGTACTTGGGGAAAGATAAATATTTGGCATAAGTAAGACCTCCTGCAACTGTCATAGATGGATACTTCATAGCTATGCAGGAAGCAGAGGAATGGTTCCGATCTTGAAAATATCAGGTTTTCTTTGAAAAATAGTTGTAATTTAATCAAATTCGCGGTATGATAAAGCACACATGAATTTTGATGGAGGCATTGCATGAAGTTAACAACACAGCATCGGCTTCTGGTCGGTGTGACCCTGTTTTCCATGTTTTTTGGAGCAGGAAATTTGATTTTTCCCCCGTTTTTGGGGGCGCAGGCAGGACAGTCTGCTATTCCTGCCATGATCGGCTTCTGCCTGAGCGCGGTCGGTCTGCCCATACTGGGGGTCATTGCTGTTGCAGAGTCAAATGGATTGCCCGAACTTGCAGGGCGTGTACATCCGAAATTTGCGGCAGTCTTTACCTTTTTGATCTATATGTCCATTGGTCCTTGTCTTGCCATTCCGCGTACAGCAACGACCTCTTTTGAAATGGCGGCAGTTCCGTTCCTGCCCGATGGCATTTCAATTGGTGTACCGCAGCTCATCTATTCCGTGCTGTTCTTTTCGGTTGCGCTGCTGCTGGCTCTGCGACCGGATAAGCTGACCGACCGCTTGGGCAAGATATTGGGACCGGCACTTCTTACGCTGATCGTAGTGATTTTTGTGGGCTGTCTCCTGCATCCGATGGGAGCACCGACCGCAGCAGTGGGCAAATATACCTCGGGTGCTGCCATCAACGGATTCCTTGAGGGATATCAGACGATGGACACCATTGCGGCACTGAACTTCGGCTTCATTATCGCCCTCAATATCCGCGCAAAGGGTGTGGAGGACAAGCGGCAGATCGTGGGTGAAACCTGCCGCGCGGGTCTCATTGCCGGGATCGTGCTGTTTGCGGTTTATGCCGCACTTACATACATCGGCGTACAGTCGGGCGCAGCATTTTCCGGTGCAGAGAACGGAACAGAGGTTCTGAAATTGATTGTGATGGAGCTGTTCGGATCGACCGGCGTGATTATTCTGGCACTGATCTTCGGGATCGCCTGCCTCAATACCTGTGTGGGGCTGATCTCCTGCTGTGGGGACTACTTCGCGAAGATCTTTCCTGTATTTGGATATCGGACATGGGCGTGCTTTTTTGCATTTGTCAGCATGATGATCTCCAATGTGGGACTCAATCAGATCCTGTCGCTTTCCGTGCCCGTGTTGGGCGCGATCTATCCGGTAGCCATTGTACTCATCGCACTCGCATTCGCGCACCGCTGGCTGGGACGCTTTGTGTTTGTATATCCGGCGGCGATCCTGTGTACAGCGGTAGTAAGTCTGTTGGCAGCACTGGAAGGTGTAAATGTTGTGATCCCCGGTATCACAGCGGTTTTGCATGCACTTCCGTTCTATGAACAGAGTTTGGGTTGGCTGCTTCCCGCGCTGCTTGGAGTGGGGATCGGTGTGATCTTTTCCCCAGAAACAGCCGCAAATAAGGATTTTTCATAGGATCGGCGCAGGGATATCCAATGGATCAAAATTGTGCATAATGACGAGTTTCAGCCGGGAAATACAGCGGAAATCTAAGTGTTTCTGTGCGGTTTATACGGATTTATAAAAAGCAATACACAATTTACCGATAATTGACTATTTTTTTACAATCGTTTTGGCATAAATACTTGTTGCTATTAGACAAATTCGTGATATAATATCAGGCGGAAAAGATTAAGATTGTATCAAAGCCGGCACAGGCATACTGCCTGTTTTTTTAGATAATGGCAGGTGCCATTTGGAGGAATCGACGTGTTACAATTTATAAAAGGGTTTAATGTGCTGATTTTCGCGATGTTTACCATGTTTTATGCGTATCAGTTGTTCTATGTGATCGCAGCACTGTGGCATGACCGAAAAAAGCATCCGATCCCGCAGGCTGGGAAGCTGCACAAATATGCGGCAGTCATCTCAGCGAGAAACGAAAGTGCAGTCATAGGTGAGCTGGTACACAGTATAAAAAAACAGAGGTATCCAGCGGAGCTATTGGATGTGTTCGTCATTGCAGATAACTGTACGGACAACACGGCAGAGGTTGCACGGCGTGCAGGCGCGATCGTGTTCGAGCGCATGAACCGAACACTGGTCGGCAAGGGGTATGCGCTGGATTATGCTTTTCAGCGGATCGCAAATGAGTTTGCACAGGCAAAGTATGATGGCTATTTCATCTTTGATGCAGACAATCTGCTCGATCCCAATTATGTTTCAGAGATGAACAAGGTATTCGACAGCGGATACCGCGTCGTGACGAGTTATCGCAATTCCAAGAATTTTGATTCGAACTGGATCTCGGCAGGCAGCGCATTGTGGTTCTTGCGTGAGGCAAAGTTTCTCAATAATTCCCGTATGATCCTTGGTACGAACTGTGCGGTCTCTGGTACCGGTTTTCTGGTTTCCAGCAAGGTCATCGAGGAGCGCGGCGGCTGGAAGTATCATCTGCTGACAGAGGATATCCAGTTCTCTATTGATTGTGCGGTAGAAAACGAGCGTGTCGGATACTGTGCAACAGCGGTGTTCTATGACGAGCAGCCGGTGACCTTTGAACAGTCTTGGAATCAGCGTCTGCGCTGGTCCAAGGGCTTCTATCAGGTGTTTGCACGCTATGGCAAGAAGTTGACACTGGGCGTTTTGAAGCGTCACAGCTTTTCCTGCTATGATATGCTGATGACCGTTGCTCCAGCCATGCTGCTGACGATGGCATCGGTCGCGGTCAATGCGTTCTTCTTGATCAGCGCAATGCTGAGTACACCGGTTGCGTTATCGATCATGAAGGTAACACTGGCTTCGATCCTGTCTTCCTTCAGCGGTTTTTATTTTACGCTCCTATTCTTTGGTACGATGACAGTCATCACCGAATGGAAGCATATCAATACGACCGCAGGACGCAAGATCCTGTATACATTCACGTTCCCACTCTTTATTTTCACTTACATTCCCATCGCACTCGTTGCGCTGTTCTGTAAGATCGAGTGGAAGCCGATCGCACATACCATCAGCAAATCAATCGAAGAATTTCAGTGATTTGAGACTGTGGAAGAACTTCGACAGCCCGGAGCCGGTTCCGGAATAAACTGTTTCTGAATACCCCGATTTCGCGCCAAATGGTACAAATCGAGGACAAAATACAAAGGTACATCACCTTACAGTTTGAAAAATTTAAGTCGCGCGCTCTAAACTAAAATGGAGGATCGACTTTTTGACAAGCTGAAACCATCCTGTTGTGCATCAGGATGGTTTTTTTTATTGCTTTTACACAGAAAAATAGAGTGATCTGTTGGAAAAATATGATATTTTTACAAGCATCTGATGGATATGTGCTTTGTTTCTTGTTTTTTAAATGAGAATCCTGTATAATAATACATATATGCTTCAAAAAAGATAGGAGGAACTGAATGCTGAACGAGTATTTGGGACAACTGAACAATTTTATGTACACCTATATTCTGATCTTTTTGCTGATCGGTGCAGGTGTATACTTCACGATACGCACCCGTTTTGTCCAGGTGCGCCGGATCGGGGATGTACTACGGATCTTAAAGGAAAAGTCCGATAACAGTGAGGGAACAAAGCAGGTTTCTTCCTTTCAGGCTCTGATGATCTCTACGGCGTCGCGTGTTGGCACAGGCAATATCGCAGGCATCGCGGCGGCGATCGCGACCGGTGGACCGGGTGCTGTATTCTGGATGTGGCTCATGGCTGTCATTGGCGGCGCATCCGCCTTCATCGAGTCCACGCTGGCACAGGTCTACAAGGTCAAGGACGGAGATGCCTTCCGCGGCGGCCCTGCGTATTATATCCAGCGCGGCATGGGCAAGCGTTGGCTGGGCTGTGTGTTCTCTGTGCTCATCATTGCATGCTTTGCATACGGATTCAATGGCTTGCAGACCTATAACATTTCCACGGCAATCGCGTATTATATTCCGGATTATGCCAACTCTGCATGGCCGATGATCATTGGTATCGTGATGGCGGTGCTGACCGCGCTGGTCATCTTTGGCGGTGTACACCGCATCGGATTCATCAGCTCGGTGATCGTTCCGATCATGGCGGGCGGTTATATCCTGATTGGGCTGATCATGTTCTTTACCCATCTCGATGCTGTGCCGGGCGTGTTCCAGCAGATCTTCACCAAGGCATTTGATGCACAGGCGATCATGGGTGGTTTTGCCGGCAGTGCGATCGTGACCGGTATCAAGAAGGGTCTGTTCTCCAATGAGGCTGGTATGGGTTCTGCGCCCAATGCGGCGGCAACGGCGGATGTATCCCATCCGGCAAAGCAGGGACTCATTCAGACGCTTTCCGTATTCCTTGATACACTGGTCATCTGCTCCACCACTGCAATGATCCTGATGGTTTCCGGCGTACCGCAGTCGAAGGACATCACCTATGTGCAGGACGCAGTGACAAGCACCTTTGGTGCGGCTGGCAATGTGTTCATTACCGTGGCGATCTTCTTCTTTGCATTCTCCAGCCTGATTGGCAACTACTACTATACAGAGTCCAATCTGCGCTTCATCAAGGATGACAAGCGGATCTTGTTTGTCTTCCGTCTGACCTGTCTGGCAGCCATCTTCCTTGGCGCACAGGCAAGCTTTGATACGGTTTGGAATCTTGCAGATATCCTCATGGGCTTCATGGCGATCGTGAACATCTTTGCGATCCTTGTGCTCGGCGATATCGCACTCAAGGTGCTCAAGGATTATGATGATCAGCGCAAGGCAGGTAAGGACCCTGTGTTCTATGCAAGCCATATTGGGATGAAACGAGAAGACTTGGATTACTGGCACGATGATGACCATATTCCGGGGGATAGTAAATAAAATTTGTTGCAAACAGCTTCTGGTGAAAGAAATCCTTGCGTCTTTCTGTATTGCTTCCTTTCATGAGCAAGCAGACCAACTGATCAAGCTTTTATAACAAGGATCCTGCAAGATGCAGAGAGAACGCATGTTTTTGTCAGGATATACAAAAATGTGTTCATCGCTAAATGCGTAAAATAAATTCCAGCAGAAAATGGGGCGGATCCCCGTTTTCTGCTGGAATGTTTTATTTTAGTACAACAATAAATTTACGAACAAATGCTTTATGATACAACCTGATCTACGATTCAAACATGATGTTGTGCCTTGGGAAAAGCTGCTGGGTACCTGTGGACAAAAGGCAGGTGGATACAGAAGCTGACGCCTGCAAGCAGCAGGAAGGTCACAAGCAGATAGATCTGCCGACCGAAGGTATCAAAGACCCAGACAAGCGGTGTGCCATCGGGTGCGCCGTAGAGGAACATGTAATTTTGTCCAAAATGGAAGTCGATATATCCAACGACGAATACGACTGCAAGAAAGACACACAGTACGCGTGGAAAGTGGCGCGGATGCGGCTGATGTACACCAGACAGGATCGCCGCAAGCGGCACATAGATGAGTAAGGCATGCAGCAGGAAGGTCTGAATGGTTTGGAAAGAAAATAGTGGATAGTATCCAGCGATGCCAGCAGGGAATACCGTGCCGAAGATGCCGCCCAGCAGCGAGGTCGCAAATACAAAATCCTTAAAGCAGGCAAAGGGCGTGAAGATCGAGAGTGGGATAAACAGACTTTGCAGACCGCATAAGTGGAGCGGCAGCAGCTCGATCAAATTTGTTGTGCCGGTGAAGTACATCCAGACCGAATGGGACAGTTCCAGCATAGGGACAAGGATACCGACCGTGCACAACAGCCTGCGGCGCGTTTTGGCGGAAGCCTGCTTTGTCCAATGGAGAAGCAGATAGATGCCAAGTGCGATCAGGAACAGCAGGAAGAAGTGCCCTGCCCCAAAGAGTGGGAATGCGTGTGGATGCGGCTGGCTGCACCGTTGAAAAAAATCATTCATATATAAAAACTCCCAAGTCAAGATATAAAAATAGTTTTATTTATAAGTATAACACAGAAATATGATCGATCTGTGTAGTTTCGGTGAAGATGAGGGGAAAGAGGGAGGGCGTGCTTTTATGGGGGCGTGTTTGGTGTGGGTAGAAAATGGTGGTTGCCATGATGTAGATTTTCAGGGATTGGTCAGGCAGATAGAAACAAATCGTAGAAGAAAGTGAAAACAAGGGGAAATTACGCTTGCTTTCCGCTCGGTATCGTTCTATAATTGTTTTGCCCACTCGAACCAAGAAAAACGGAGGGATTTTATAATGGGTGATTGGTTTGGAGAAAACCTCACGGAAGAACAAAAAGCGCGGTTTCGGAACTGCTGGGTACTGCTTGCAGAGCAATCCAGAGAGCCTTGGCAGACATTTGTGCTGAGACCCTATCTCTATGAACAATTTTTTGCCTCAGATGCACAGCGTAAGGCGGTTCCGATGATCTTGGATGTCCTGTCCATGCTGTCTGAGCATCTGCCCGTCCTTATCCATTTTCATTGCAAAGCCGGTTCCCATCCGGCAGCACCTATATTGGCAGCGTGTGCGGAGAGTTTTGGGCAGGTCGTGCGCGATCCGCACAGTCCATCGTTTTTGCTCGCACCGGGGGGAGAGTTGCCGATGGAATTGCTGGGTGCCCTGCTGTTTGATCCGGACAGCGTATTTCATGTGATGTGTTATGTTCCGCAGCGTTTTCTACTCGATAAGATATCTGCCATGCCGTATGGCGGATGTCTGTGGTATTTGGAACATGGAATGGGGCGGATGCGTTTGGACTATCTGTCCGGTCGCCCGATGCTGGAGATCCAGGCGGATCGTGCGCTGACACCAGAATTCCTGATGGGACGGATCATGCCTATGGTATGGCGGCATGGATACCGTCTTGTGTTACATAAATAAAAGGGGATATGATCGTATAAAAAAACTGCCGGAAAAGGGCAGTGGTCGTAAAACAGTAATATGCAAATTTCTGCGAACAGGCATGATTTTGGTCATGCCTGTTACGCTTTTATCAGTTCATCCACGGGAATGCAGCCAACGAGTTCATATTCGATATGTACCCTTTGCTTGTGCTTGCTGCTTGACTTTGTCGAGGTGCTTCCACATTAAGA
The DNA here is from genome assembly GCA_020025755.1 of Butyricicoccus sp. Classification (GTDB taxonomy): domain Bacteria; phylum Bacillota; class Clostridia; order Oscillospirales; family Butyricicoccaceae; genus Butyricicoccus. Next base: position 41,539 of record JAHHRO010000009.1, read on the forward strand.
AAGCGATGGGGTATCAAGTTCAAAGTAAGAAGATGAAACACCATCCTCAACAAAGGTTTCCACTTGTAAATAGGTACTCATATATTCATTTGTTTTCCAATCCTGTCAGACAGATCCTGTAAATAATACTTTATTTGGAATGGCGGTTTTACGAGCACTCGTCTAATTATTCCAACAGATTTTCGCTTAGTTGTGATATGCTTTTTTGACAAACTCGCGCATGACGCTGTTGTAGCTCACATTTTTGCGGACAAGGATATCATCTGCCGCGAATTTACGGTGCTGCACCATTTGCAGCCGGAAACCGCTGTTGCGAACGTTGACATAGGTGCTTTTGTTATGTGCGCCGTAAGGATAGGCGAAGAACAGTGGCTTGGATTCCAGTTTGGCATCAAGGATCTCGTATGCGCGGCGTGCCTCGTTGATGAGTTCTTCACCGCTGATCGAGGTGCAGTCGATATGGTCGATGTTGTGTGCATAGATCTTGATATAGCCGCTGTCCTCCATTTTTTTTGCCTGCTCCGCTGTGAAGAAGTTTGGGGTATCACGCTCCAATGTGCGCACGACAGAGAAGATGGATGCAGGTGCTTTTTCTTCTACAAAAATGGGGTAGGCAAGGTGGAAGTTATCCACATAGCCGTCATCGATGGTGATGATAAAGTATTTTTTACCTTTTTCTGCTTTTCCTTTGAAGTAGTCTTCCAGAGAGATGCAGGTGTATCCCAGCGCACGCATATCACGGATGTTGTTGCGCAGTCTCCAAGGGGAAGTATAAAGATTCGGGTTGTCTGCCAAAACCTTGGGGTCTTCCGTGAATGCGTGGTACATGAGGATGACCGTGTTGCGGTTCTTTTCAAAATACGGGAATGTGGGGTCGATCTCGATCTGCTTCTGGGGGCCATTGTAGATCGTAGACCAGTTCAGCGCGCGTCCCAGATCCCGGATCGAAAAATAGTTGTAGCCGGAGATGCTGTATCCCTTGATATTGGCTGGCTTGCCATTGATATAGATGCGTTGGGAGGTCGGTTTGGCAGAAATTTTGGGTGCGGTTGCCGGCGGATGGGTCTCAGCGGAGGCGTCATAAGGCTGCTCTTCGTTGATGTAGATGGATGCGGTCTGTGGGTCATAGGTGATGGAGCAGCCGGAAGCCTGCGCAAAATCGCGTGCACGCACATAGTCGTTTCGCTCGATGGTGTAAGCGGATAAGTTGGTTTTTTGGGAAGAAAGATAGATGTTATGGCTGGATTGCACGGCAATCACTGCGGAAGCGGAAGATGTAAAAACCAACGCTGCACAGGCACAGATGAGCGGACGGAAAAAACGCAAAATAGAACCTCCTTTGGAAATGCAATAAAAAAGACGGTTCTCGATAGAAAACCGTCTGTATTTTTGGGCAAAATACACTTGACTATACCCTGAAAAATATGGTATAATAAATCGCTTATCGAAATTGGGTATACTTTCCCAATTGGCTGTTTTAATAATAACATGCTTTTTCAGTAAGCGCAATAGGTACTTGAAATTTTTAACCACGCCTCCGGGCGTATTGAAATTCTTGGAAATTCAGAAACGGAGTGATGGGTTCAACATGATGGTGAAAGACGTACAGCACGGCAAGACCACAAGAAAGAGCTTTGCGCGCATCGAGGAGATCCTCGAAATGCCAAACCTGATCGAGATCCAGAAGAAATCCTATGAGTGGTTTCTTGAGACAGGTCTGCGCGAGGTTTTCGAAGATGTCTCTGCAATCACAGACTACACCGGAAACCTTGAGCTGACCTTCCTCGACTATGCACTGGACGAGCCGAAGTACAGCATTGAGGAATGCAAGGCGCGCGATGCAACGTTTGCCTGCCCGCTGAAGGTGCGCGTACGCCTGCGCAACAAGGAGACCGGCGAGATCAAGGAACAGGAAATTTTCATGGGCGAATTCCCGCGCATGACACAGTCTGGTACCTTTATCTTCAACGGCGCGGAGCGTGCCATTGTATCACAGATCGTTCGTTCGCCGGGCGTATACTACGGTCGTGAGCTGGACAAGACCGATAAGGCAATCCTGTCTGCAACTGTAATTCCATACCGTGGCGCATGGCTCGAATACGAGACCGATATGAACGATGTGTTCTATGTTCGTATTGATAAGAACCGCAAAATCCCGATCACTTCACTGGTTCGCGCACTGGGCGTTAAGACCGATGCAGAGATCCTTGAGATGTTCGGTGAGGATGAACGTATTCTTGCAACGCTGGAGCGTGATCCGTCCAAGACTGCAGAAGAAGCACTGATCGAAATTTATAAGAAGATGCGTCCGGGTGAGCCGCCCTCTGTTGAGTCTGCGACGAACCTCATGGATGCCATGTTCTTCGATACGCGCCGCTACGATATCTCGGCGGTAGGTCGTTATAAGTACAATAAGAAGCTCAGCATTGCACGCCGTCTGGCAAACCGCAAGCTGCTTGCACCGGTTGCCGATCCGATGACCGGCGAGATCCTTGCAGAAGAAGGCACAATCCTGACCCGTGACGAAGCACGCCGCATCGCGGCACGCGGTGTCAATGCTGCACAGGTCGAGTCGGGCGAGGGCAAACTCGTAAAGGTGTTTGGCAACGGCATGGTCGATGTGGATGACTTTAAGGATTATCTCGGCGGCATGGGCGCAGAGGAACTTGGTATCAAGGAGAAGGTACGCTTCACCGTCCTCAAGGAGATCATCGACAGTGGCGTGACCGGCGACGCGCTCAAGAAGACCGTCACCGAGCGCATCCATGACCTCATCCCCAAGACCATCATCGTAGACGATATTCTGGCAACCATCTGCTATCTGCTCAATATCGGCAACGGCGTGGGTGTGACTGATGATATCGACCACTTGGGTAACCGCCGCCTGCGCTGCGTAGGCGAGCTGCTCCAGAATCAGGTTCGCATCGGTTTCTCCCGTATGGAGCGTGTCATTCGCGAGCGCATGACCATTCAGGATCAGGAGAGCGTGACTCCACAGTCACTCATCAATATTCGTCCTGTGACCGCTGCAATCAAGGAATTCTTTGGTTCCTCTCCGTTGTCTCAGTTCATGGATCAGAACAACCCGCTGGCAGAACTGACGCACAAGCGTCGTCTGTCCGCACTCGGACCTGGCGGTCTGTCCCGTGACCGTGCGTCGATGGAGGTACGTGACGTACACTACAGCCACTATGGTCGTATGTGCCCGATCGAGACCCCTGAAGGCCCGAACATCGGTCTGATCTCCTATCTTGCAACCTATGCGCGTATCAATGATTTCGGATTCATTGAGGCACCGTATCGCATTATTGATAAAGAAACCGGCCGCGTAACCGATGAGGTACGCTATATGACCGCCGACGTTGAGGATGAATTCATCGTTTGTCAGGCATACGAGCCGCTTGACGAGAATGGCTGCCTCAAGCATGAGCGTATCACCTGCCGTATGCGCGATGAGATCATCGAGGTAGACCGCAAGGATGTTGACCTCATGGACGTCTCTCCGCGTATGATGGTTTCTGTTGCAACGGCATTTATCCCGTTCCTCGAGCACGATGACGCAAACCGTGCGCTCATGGGCGCGAACATGCAGCGTCAGGCTGTGCCGCTGCTCAAGACAGAGGCACCGATCGTTGCAACTGGTATGGAATATAAGGCGGCAGTTGACTCTGGTATCATCCCGCTGGCTGAGGCTGACGGCGTTGTGACCCGTTCGACTGCGCGTGAGATCTCCGTTCGCTATGACAACGGCGAGGAGAAGTCCTACCATCTGACCAAGTTCCTGCGTTCCAACCAGTCCACCTGTATCAACATGCGTCCGATCGTAAATCTCGGCGAGCGCGTGAAGAAGGGCGATGTACTGGCAGACGGTCCGTCTACCGATAAGGGTGAGATCGCACTCGGTAAGAATGCACTCATTGGCTTTATGACTTGGGAAGGCTACAACTACGAGGACGCAGTTCTGCTCAACGAGCGTCTGGTGCGCGACGACGTTTACACCTCCATCCATATCGAGGAGTACGAGTCCGAAGCGCGTGACACCAAGCTCGGACCGGAAGAAATCACCCGTGATGTACCGAACGTGGGCGACGATGCCCTGCGTGATCTGGACGAGCGCGGCATCATCCGTGTCGGTGCAGAGGTACATGCCGGCGATATCCTCGTTGGTAAGGTCACCCCGAAGGGTGAGACCGAACTGACCGCAGAGGAACGCCTGCTGCGTGCGATTTTCGGCGAGAAGGCAAGAGAAGTGCGTGACACCTCTCTGCGTGCACCGCATGGTGAATCTGGTATCGTTGTAGATGTTAAGGTATTTACCCGTGAGAACGGCGATGAACTGGCTCCGGGTGTCAATATGGTCGTTCGCTGTTATATTGCGCAGAAGCGCAAGATCTCGGTCGGCGACAAGATGGCAGGTCGCCATGGTAACAAGGGTGTTATCTCGCGCATTCTGCCGCAGGAAGATATGCCATTCCTTGAGGATGGCACACCGCTCGATATTGTACTGAACCCACTGGGCGTACCATCGCGTATGAACATCGGTCAGGTACTCGAAGTGCATCTGGGCTTTGCTGCAAAGAAGCTGGGCTGGAAGGTCGAAACTCCGGTATTCGACAGCGCATCGCAGAAGGATATCGAGGATATGCTGGTGAAGGCTGGTTATGATGCAGACGGCAAGAGCTGGCTGTATGACGGCAGAACCGGTGAGCGTTTTGATAACCGCGTTACCGTTGGCTATATGTATTACCTCAAGCTGCACCATCTGGTCGATGATAAGATCCATGCGCGTTCTACCGGTCCTTACTCGCTGGTCACCCAGCAGCCTTTGGGTGGTAAGGCGCAGTTCGGCGGTCAGCGTTTCGGTGAGATGGAAGTGTGGGCGCTGGAAGCATACGGCGCAGCATATACCTTGCAGGAAATCCTGACTGTAAAGTCGGATGATATCACCGGACGTGTCAAGACCTATGAGGCGATCGTCAAGGGTCACAATGTACCGCAGCCGGGTGTTCCGGAGTCCTTCAAGGTACTCGTGAAGGAATTGCAGTCCCTGTGCCTCGATATCAAGGTGCTGGATGAAAACATGGAAGTCATCGAACTGTCTGAGGATGAAGAGGAAGAGACCGATTACAACAACCGCGCAATGCCCGAGGAGACTGCTTCCGGCAGCGATGCAGAATTTGCAGCGGCTGGATTCGGCATCAACGAGGCTGAGGACGGCGACACCGATCTGGGTGCGTTCGACAGCGCGGCAGAGGAAGCCGGTACAGAGGAAGATGACTACGCTGAGGAAGACAACTACGGCGACGGTGATTTTGACGAATAACGCGGATACAGGAGGAGCTTTCTAAATTATGGGATATAATACGTTCAATGCCATTAAGATCGGTCTGGCTTCGCCCGAACTGATCCGCGAGTGGTCCTATGGTGAGGTCAAGAAGCCGGAGACCATCAACTATCGCACACTCAAGCCGGAGCGCGATGGTCTGTTCTGCGAACGCATCTTTGGACCGACCAAGGACTGGGAATGTCATTGTGGTAAGTACAAGAAGGTACGCTATAAGGGCAAGGTTTGTGATAAGTGCGGCGTTGAAGTAACACGCGCGAAGGTACGCCGCGAGCGTATGGGTCACATCGAACTGGCTGCACCGGTTTCACATATCTGGTATTTTAAGGGCATACCGTCTCGCATGGGTCTGATCCTCGATATCAGCCCGCGTATTCTGGAGAAGGTACTGTACTTTGCAAACTATATCGTAACAGAGCCAGGGGATACGCCGCTCATGTATAAGCAGATCCTGACCGAGACCGAGTACCGCGATATGCGCGAAAAGTACGACGAGGATTTTGAAGCGATGATGGGCGCAGAAGCGATCAAGAAGCTGCTCCAGCAGCTCGATCTTGAGAAGCTGTCCGTTGAACTGCGCAATGAACTGCGCGATGCTTCCGGTCAGAAGCGCATGCGCATCATCAAGCGGCTGGAAGTTGTAGAATCTTTCCGCCTGTCTGGCAACAAGCCGGAATGGATGGTCATGGATGTTGTTCCGGTCATTCCGCCGGAGATCCGTCCAATGGTACAGCTGGACGGCGGCCGCTTTGCGACCTCCGACCTCAATGACCTGTATCGCCGTGTCATCAACCGTAACAATCGCCTGAAGCGTCTGTTGGAACTGGGTGCTCCGGACATCATCGTGCGCAACGAGAAGCGCATGCTTCAGGAAGCTGTTGACGCACTGATCGACAATGGCCGTCGTGGTCGTCCGGTCACAGGTCCGAACAACCGCGCACTCAAGTCGCTGTCCGACATGCTCAAGGGTAAGCAGGGACGCTTCCGTCAGAACCTGCTCGGTAAGCGCGTAGACTACTCTGGCCGTTCGGTTATCGTCGTGGGACCTGATCTTAAGATCTGGCAGTGCGGTCTGCCGAAGGAAATGGCACTCGAGCTGTTCAAGCCATTCGTTATGAAGCGTCTGGTCAAGGACGGTCTGGCATCTAACATCAAGTCTGCAAAGAAGATGGTAGAGCGTGCAAAGACCGAGGTTTGGGACGTTCTCGAGGATGTCATCAAGGGGCATCCGGTCATGCTGAACCGTGCGCCTACCCTGCACCGTCTGGGTATTCAGGCGTTCGAGCCCAAGCTGGTCGAGGGTCGTGCGATCCGTCTGCATCCACTGGTATGTACTGCATTTAACGCGGACTTTGACGGTGACCAGATGGCGGTACATGTGCCGCTGTCCGCTGAGGCGCAGGCCGAAGCGCGTCTGCTCATGCTTTCTGCAAACAACCTGCTCAAGCCGCAGGACGGCAAGCCGGTTACCGTACCATCTCAGGATATGGTGCTTGGTTCTTATTACCTCACCATCGACAAGGCTGACGAGCCGGGCGCAGGTAAGATCTTCTCCTGTCCGGACGAGGCAATGATGGCATACGACGAGGGTGTTGTCGGCATCCATGCACCGATCAAGGTGCGTATGACTCGTACCATCAACGGACAGACCATTTCCCGCATCATAGATGCGACCGTTGGTCGTTTGATCTTCAACTCCCGTATCCCACAGGATCTGGGCTTTGTAGAGCGCACCGATGAGAATATTCTGGATCTTGAGATCATGTTCACCTGCGGTAAGAAGGAACTCGGAAAGATCATCGATCGCTGCATCCGTGTGCATGACTTCAACAAGACCGCTGAGGTACTCGATGCCATCAAGGGCATGGGTTACAAGTATTCCACCCGCGGCGCACTGACTGTAGCCGTTGCGGATATGCTCGTACCGGCTGAAAAGCAGAGCATGGTCGAGGAATCCGAGAAGAAAGTCGCACAGATCGACCGCAAGTACAAGCGTGGCTTTATCACCGATGACGAGCGTTATCGTCTGGTCGTACACGAGTGGGAAGAAACCACAAAAAAGGTTGCTGCAAAGCTTCAGGAGAACATGAAGGAGCAGCGTTACAACCCGATCCATATGATGGCAGAATCCGGTGCGCGTGGTTCGATCAACCAGATCCGTCAGCTGGCAGGTATGCGCGGTCTGATGGCGTCCACATCCGGTAAGACCATCGAGATCCCGATCAAGTCCAACTTCCGTGAGGGTCTGTCCGTGCTTGAGTATTTCATCTCTGCACGAGGTGCTCGAAAGGGTATGGCGGACACTGCACTGCGTACCGCAGACTCTGGTTACTTGACCCGTCGTCTGGTTGACGTTTCTCAGGATGTCATCATCCGTGAGGATGACTGTGGTGCAGTCAAGGGTATCTGGGTCGAGGATATCAAGGAAGGCAACCAGACCATTGAGCCGTTCAACGAGCGTCTGGTTGGTCGTTACCTTGTCGATGATCTCTATGATACAGACGGAAATCTCGTGATCTCCAAGGATCATATGATGACCGAGGAAGATGCTGACCGCATCATCAAGATGGGCATTACCCGCATCCAGATCCGTTCCGTTCTGGAATGCCGTGCGCGTAAGGGCGTATGTACTCATTGTTACGGCATGAACCTGGCTTCCGGCGAGCCTTGCGGTCTCGGTGAAGCAGTTGGTATCATCGCGGCGCAGTCCATCGGTGAGCCGGGTACACAGCTGACCATGCGTACGTTCCATACCGGTGGTGTCGCTGGTTCTGATATTACACAAGGTCTGCCTCGTGTCGAGGAACTGTTCGAGGCACGCAAGCCGAAGAAGGTGGCAACACTGGCAGAGACCTCGGGTCGTATCACCATTGAGGAGTCCAAGCGCACCACGCTCAAGACCATCAATGTTACCAATCCTGAGACCGGCGAGATGTATTCCTATCAGCTGCCGTCATCTTCCGGCATCCGCGTAGAGGACGGTCAGGAGGTCAAGCAGGGCGATCAGCTCAACGAGGGCGCACTCAGTCCGCATGATATCCTGCGTGTACTCGATCCGCGTGCGGTGCATGACTATCTGATCAAGGAAGTTCAGAAGGTTTACCGTCAGCAGGGTGTAGATATCAATGACAAGCATATCGAAGTTATCGTGCGCCAGATGATGCGCAAGGTAAAGGTCGAGGATGCAGGCGATGCAAAGGTACTGCCTGGCTCCGTGATCGATCTGCTGGAGTTCGAGGACTACAACAACGAGGTACAGGCTCGCATCGATGCAGGTGAAGATGGATTGCGTCTGGCTACCTGCAGTCCGACCCTCATGGGTATCACCAAGGCATCTCTGGCAACCGAATCCTTCCTGTCCGCGGCATCTTTCCAGGAGACCACGCGTGTTCTGACTGAGGCTGCGATCAAGGGCAAGATCGATCCGCTGCTGGGTCTGAAGGAGAATGTTATCATTGGTAAGCTGATTCCGGCAGGTTCCGGTATGAGCGAATACTGTGATGGACACTATGAACAGACCGTAAGTCTGGATTAAATGAATCAATTTTCTAGGGGGCACATTGTGTGCTCCCTAGTGCTATATTGTTATGCTTTTTTCGTCTGGGTCAGCTTTGCAAGAGGAACAGACAGGACACTTTGTCGGATGCCTGAAAACAAAGGAAAACACTGGGTTTATGTATTTATCAGAGTAAAAAGGGAAAAATACACAGGCAAAGAGACTGTTCTGAAAAAAATCTTGTAAAAAAGAGGAAATTCAGAAAAAAACACTTGACCACGACGAGAGGGCGCGCTATAATGTAGGAGTATGCGGTATAGGAGGTTACAATATGCTTTCTGAATTATCGCAGGCGGCAAAAGTCGTCGGCGTAAAACAGTCCCAAAAAGCCATCCGCAACGGCAAAGCCAAGGCGGTTTTTGTGGCTGATGATGCCGAACAGCGTGTGATCCGCCCCATTCGGGAACTCTGCGAGGAAATGCATGTCCCGCTTTCTGAGATCCCAACGATGACGGAACTCGGAGATGCGGCCGGCATCGATGTTGGCGCAGCGGTCGTCACACTGCTTCATTCTGCTAATTAAATGGATTTCCATTTAATATAGAAAATATTTTTGAAAGAAGGAGGAAATAGAATGCCTACTTTTAACCAGCTCGTTCGTAAGGGACGTGAGACACTTGCTGCAAAGTCTACCGCTCCTGCTCTTCAGGTTGGTCTGAACTCTCTCAAGAAGAAGACCACTGAGCAGTCTGCTCCGCAGAAGCGCGGTGTTTGCACCACTGTTAAGACCATGACCCCTAAGAAGCCGAACTCTGCTCTGCGTAAGATTGCTCGTGTAAAGCTGACAAACGGTATGGAGGTGTCTGCCTACATTCCGGGTATCGGCCATAACCTGCAGGAGCACTCCGTTGTAATGGTTCGCGGCGGTCGTGTAAAGGATCTGCCAGGTGTACGTTACCACATTATCCGTGGCGTTCTGGATACCCAGGGCGTTGCAAACCGCAAGCAGGCTCGCTCCAAGTACGGCGCAAAGCGCCCGAAGGCTGGCAAGTAATCCGCATTTTTATTTCCGTAGCCTGATAGATGACTGCGCGGCTTCGTTTCGCGCCCTCGTCCTCGGTTTTACGAAAATCTGCCGGATTGTCTAAGCCTTTGAGAGCAGCTGCTTCGCAAAGCAATCGTTCAGTCCGTTTGGACTGACCCACCGCTTTGTCTTTCCCTGGGGAAAGACAGGCGCAACACGGCACACGATAAGCCGTGTGCTGAGTACCAATGAAATCATTTCTATATGAAGGAGGGAAGTAAAGTGCCAAGAAGAGGAAATGTTCCCAAGAGAGACGTTCTGCCCGATCCAATGTACAATTCTAAGCTCGTTACTAAGCTGGTCAACTCGATCATGCTCGACGGTAAGAAGGGTGTCGCGCAGAAGGTCGTTTATGGTGCTTTTGACATCGTTCGCGACAAGACTGGTCGTGAGCCGCTGGAGGTTTTTACCGAGGCGATGGAAAATATCATGCCATCTCTGGAGGTTAAGGCTCGCCGTGTAGGCGGTGCTACCTACCAGGTTCCGATGGAAGTTCGTCCGGAGCGTCGTCAGACTCTGGGCCTGCGCTGGATCACCAAGTATTCTCGTGCACGCAGCGAGAAGACCATGCGCGAGCGCCTGGCTGGCGAGATCATGGACGCTTGCAATAATCTGGGCGGCTCTGTCAAGAAGCGTGAAGATACGCATAAGATGGCAGAGGCGAACAAGGCATTCGCTCACTACCGTTATTAATTTACGGCAGTATTTGAAAGGAGAGCAAACATGCCTAGAGAGTTTTCGCTGGCTAAAACCAGAAACATCGGCATCATGGCACACATCGATGCTGGTAAAACAACTACGACCGAGCGTATTCTTTATTACACCGGCGTAAATTATAAGGTTGGCGATACCCATGACGGTACCGCTACCATGGACTGGATGGAGCAGGAGCAGGAGCGTGGTATCACCATCACCTCTGCTGCTACCACCTGTCAGTGGAAAGATCACCGCATCAACATCATTGATACCCCAGGTCACGTTGACTTCACCGTTGAGGTTCAGCGTTCCCTGCGTGTACTCGATGGCTCGGTGACCGTTTTCTGTGCAAAGGGCGGCGTAGAGCCGCAGTCTGAGACCGTTTGGCATCAGGCTGACGACTACAAGGTTCCGCGTATGGCGTTCGTCAACAAGATGGACATCATGGGTGCTGACTTCTACAATGTTATCGACATGATGAAGGATCGCCTCAAGTGCAACGCAGTCCCGATCCAGCTCCCGATCGGTAAGGAAGAGACCTTTAAGGGCATCGTCGATCTGATGACCATGCGCGCAGAGGTTTACTACGACGATATGGGTAAGGATATCCGCGATGAGGATATCCCAGCTGATATGATGGACAAGGCACAGGAATACCACGACGCAATGGTTGAATCCATCTGCGAGCTCGACGAGGATCTCATGATGAAGTACCTCGAGGGCGAGGAGATTTCTGTTGAAGAGTTGAAGGCTGCTCTGCGTAAGGGCGTCTGCAACGTGCAGATCATCCCGGTTATGTGTGGTACTGCTTACCGCATGAAGGGCGTACAGATGCTGCTTGACGCAGTTGTTGACTATATGCCTGCTCCGACCGATGTCGCTGCAATCAAGGGTGTCAATCCTGACACCGATGAAGAGGATGAGCGTCCGTCTTCTGACGAGGCTCCGTTCTCTGCGCTGGCATTTAAGATCATGACTGACCCGTATGTTGGTCGTCTGACTTTCTTCCGCGTGTACTCTGGTACCATCGCTGCTGGTTCCTCCGTGCTCAATGCAACCAAGGGACAGCGTGAGCGTCTGGGCCGTATCCTGCAGATGCACGCAAACTCCCGTAAGGATATCGATGTTGTTTACGCAGGTGATATCGCTGCTGGTGTTGGCTTCAAGAACACCACCACAGGTGATACCCTCTGTGATGAAAAGCATCCGATCATCCTCGAGTCCATGAACTTCCCAGAGCCTGTTATTCGTGTCGCTATCGAGCCGAAGACCAAGGCTGGTCAGGAAAAGATGGGCGTTGCGCTGTCCAAGCTGGCTGAAGAAGATCCGACCTTCCGCACCTACACGGATGAGGAAA